>CAUSWA010000006.1:0-45148 GCA_963535445.1 uncultured Candidatus Saccharibacteria bacterium
GAAAGCGAAGTAGTCGAAGGCTTCACGGTACAACGCGGCTTCGTTAGCCCGTACATGGTGACCGACGCTAAGCGCATGGAAGCAGTTTACGACAAACCAGCAATTGTGGTGACTGACAAGAAAGTCTCTTCGGCGCAAGAATTTGTGCCGTTGCTCGAAATGATTGCTCAAACTGGCAAGAAAGACTTAGTATTGATTGCTGATGATGTTGATGGCGAAGCGCTGAGCTTGTTGGTGCTAAACCGGCTTAAAGGTGCTTTCAATACCTTGGCTATCAAAGCTCCGAGCGACAAAGATGTGCTGTATGATATCGCAGCGTTGGTTGGCGCTAAAGTCATCACCGAAGACACCGGCATGGCATTTAATAATGTCGGTAGCGACGTAATTGGTTCGGCTCGCAAAGTTATAGCTACCAAAGATCTGACAACTATTGTCGAGGGCGAAGGGTCAAAGGCGGCGGTTAGCGCTCGCGTCGATCAAATCGAACTGGAAGTTGATAATGCTACCAGCGACTATACCAAGAAGAATTTGCAAAAGCGCCATGCAGCTTTGACTGGCGAAGTAGCGGTAATCAAAGTTGGCGGTGCGACCGAGACCGAAATCGAAGAAAAGAAATATCGTGTAGATGACGCTGTGGCAGCCGTCAAAGCAGCACTAGCTGAAGGTATTGTGCCAGGCGGCGGTGTAACGCTAGTGAACCTAGCCTGTGGTTATAAGCATTCTAATAGCAAAGATGCTTCGGTATTAGCAGGCGAAGATTTGTTGATTCATGCACTTGAACAGCCATTTCGAATCTTGCTGAGCAACTCTGGTTTGAATGCTGACGAGTGGCTACCGCAGGTCAAAAAAGCCAAAGCTGGCCAAGGTATCAATGTCAACCACCCGAATGAATTGCTTGATCTAAAGTCGGCAGGCGTAGTTGACCCAGTACGCGTTACCAAGGAGGCTTTGCAGAATGCTGCCTCAATTGCTGGTACGGCGATGACAATGGGCGCATTGGTTGTTGATCTGCCAGAGAAAGAAACGCCAGGTGCTGCTATGCCAAATATGGGCGGCGGCATGGGTATGTACTAAACCTATTCGTTGTATATCAGACAGCGTAGAGCCCACCGTTATGCGGTGGGCTTTCTTGACAAACTTGACAAAGAGCAATTTATAACCTAGAATATTACACAGTGTGAATTTACCGATTATACACGGTTAATCTCTAGAATTGCGGCAGTAAGGGGGTCTGTGAAACATATTTTACGAATTTTTAGCGGCTACTGGCTGATATTTATCATCTTGGTCGGTTTTACCTACGCTATGGTCATGGCGAATTTATGGCTGCCTGACAAGATGTCGGAAATTGTTAATAACGGCATCATCAAACAAGACATGCCAGCCATTTGGCATAACGGATTAGCGATGATTTTAGTGACGGCGGCGGGCGGATTGTGTTCGATCGTCATCGGGTTTTTGGCGGCTCGGATCGCTACTGGTATGGCGCAAAAATTACGAACAGAATTGTTTGAGCGAGTCGAAAGTTTCGCGCTGGCGGATTTCAATAAATTTTCCACCGCCTCGCTGATCACCCGCTCGACCAACGACATTCAGCAAGTTCAGATGACGTCAATCCTGCTGCTGCGTCTGGCGTTGATGGCGCCGATCATGGCAATTGGCGGCCTGCAAAAAGCCATCCATAACGCGCCAGATTTGAGCTGGATCATTGCGCTGGCAGTGTCGGTGTTACTGGTGGTCATTGCCGTACTGTTCGTCATTGCCGTGCCGCGGTTCAAGAAATTGCAAACGCTGGTGGACAAGCTCAATTTGGTGACGCGTGAAAATCTGGTCGGTTTGAAAGTCATCCGCGCCTTTCACAACGAAAAAATTGAGCAGAAAAAATTCCAGCAAGCCAACGCTGAGCTAAACAAAATGAATTTATTTGTCAATCGGCTGATGATGCTGCTTGACCCGATCATGACGCTGGTGATGAACTTTTCCAGCGTGGCGATCGTGTGGTTCGGTGCGCATTTGATCAGCAGCGGCAATCTGCAAATTGGTAATATGATGGCGTTTTTGGAGTACGCTATGCAGGTGATTATTTCGTTCCTGCTGCTGTCGATGGTGTTTATCATGGTGCCGCGGGCGGCCGTGTCGGTAAAGCGGGTGGGCGAGGTGCTCGACACGCTGCCGTCAATCGTTGATCCGCCGTCGCCGCAGCAATTGCCGCATGACGCTACGGGCAAAATTGAATTCAAAGACGTGACGTTTACTTACCCAGACGCTGATCTGCCGGTACTCTCAAGTATCAATTTTACGGCCGAACCAGGGCAAACCACAGCGTTCATTGGCAGTACTGGGTCTGGTAAATCGACGTTGATCAATTTGATCCCGCGCTTTTATGATGTGTCGGCGGGGCAGATTTTGCTGGACGGCGTGGACATTCGCCAGCTCAAACTAGAGGAATTGTACGATCAAATCGGCTACGTGCCGCAAAAAGGCGTGTTGTTTAGCGGGACGATTGCCAGCAATATCAAGTACGGCAATGCCAAAGCCAGCCAAAAATTGGTCGAAAAATCCGCTAAAATCGCCCAAGCCGCCGAGTTCATCAGCGAGCTAAAAAACGGCTACAAAAATGACATTGCTCAAGGCGGCAGCAATGTTTCCGGCGGTCAGCGGCAGCGTTTGTCGATTGCCCGGGCGATTGCTGTCGAGCCGAATGTCTACATTTTTGACGATTCGTTCTCGGCGCTGGATTTTAAAACTGACGCCAAATTACGCTCGGCGCTCGCCAAAGAAACCAAGCATAAAACCGTACTCATCGTTGGTCAGCGTATCAATACCATCATGAACGCTGACAAAATCATTGTGCTGGACGAAGGTAAAATTGTTGGTCAGGGCACGCACCAGGAATTGATGAAAAATTGCGAAGTCTATCAAGAAATTGCTGCTTCCCAACTCTCAGAAGACGACCTGCAGAAAATGTCGGCGACGACCGCGAAAGGAGCGGTATGATGGCCAAGCAAAGCATGAAAAAACGCCAGCCAGTGAAAATGGGCGGTCCAATGGGCGGCGGTATGGACGCCGGCGAAAAAGCCAAGGATTTCAAAGGCACGGTCAAGAAATTAGCCAAATATTTGGCGGAGTTCCGCTGGCACATGCTCATGGTGGCGGTTTTTGCGGTTGGTAGCACGATGTTTGCGATTGCTAGTCCGAAAATTCTGGGCGGCGCCACTAACCAAATCGTCGAAGATTATGTCAGCATGAAGGCGTACGAAACCATCACCAGTAAGCTGCCGAAGGGTGCTTCACTGCCAGCTGGCACGACCGGTGCTGATGTACTGAAACGGCTTCCGAACCAGTCGGAAATTGAAAGTCAAATTCCATCCAACCAACTCGAGACCATCAAAAAGCTGAATCTAAGCCGGCGCCCAGAATTCCACTTTGAGGCAATTTGGCGGGTCGTCAGTTTGCTGATCGGTTTATATATACTTAGCGCTATTTTCCGCTACATCCAAACCTGGCTGATGACGCAAGTGACACAGACGGTTACTTTCAGAATGCGCCGGCAATTGTCCGAGAAAATCAACCGCCTGCCGCTGAGTTATTTTGACAAGCAAACCTACGGCGAAGTCCTCAGCCGCGTCACCAATGACGTCGATACTATCAGCCAAACGCTCAATCAAAGCCTGTCGCAAATCGTCTCCTCGACGGTGATGGTGCTGGGGATTTTGGTGATGATGTTTTCCATCAGCTGGCAAATGTCGCTGGTAGCGCTACTGGTATTGCCGCTGGCTGGCGGCGCAGTGACGCTGATCGCCAAAAGCTCGCAAAAACAATTCCTTCGCCAACAGACGCAGCTGGGCGAATTGAACGGCCATATCGAAGAAATGTATGGCGGCCATCAAGTGATGCGGGTGTTCAACGGCCAGAAAAAGTCGCTGGCTAAGTTTTCGCGGATTAACAATCAGCTGCAGGAAAGCGCCTGGAAAGCCCATTTTTTGTCGGGTCTGATTTATCCAATCATGAATTTCATCGGCAATATCGGTTACGTTATCATGGCGATTTTGGGCGGTTGGCTGGCGATTAACGGCCGGCTGAAAATTGGTGACATTCAGGCGTTCATCCAATACATAGACCAATTCAACCAGCCGCTGGTGCAAGTTGCTAACATCGCCAATGTGTTGCAATCGACCGCCGCTGCCGCCGAGCGCGTGTTTGAATTTTTGGACGAGCCGGAAGAACAGGCGGAGAGTAAAGATTTGGTGAAATTGGCGAACGTCAAGGGCGAAGTCGAATTTGACAACGTCGTCTTTGGCTACAAACCTGACCAAACCATCATCAAAGGTTTGTCGGCGCACATCAAGCCAGGTCAGCGCGTGGCGATTGTTGGTCCGACGGGCGCTGGCAAAACCACGCTGGTCAATTTGCTGATGCGATTTTATGAAATTAACAGCGGCGCGATCAAAATTGACGGCGTCAATATCGCGGACATGAAACGCAGCGATGTGCGGCAAATGTTTGGTATGGTGTTGCAGGACACTTGGTTGTTTAACGGCACGATTCGCCAAAATTTGCTCTACGGCAATCCAACAGCCAGCGAAGAAGAGATGGTCGCCACCGCCAAGGAGGCGCATGTCGATCACTTCGTGCGGTCGCTGCCGGGCGGTTATGACATGATGCTGGGCGAGGAAGCCACGAACATTTCACAGGGCGAAAAGCAGCTGCTGACGATTGCCCGGGCGATGCTGGCGCGAACGCCGATGCTGATTTTGGACGAAGCCACTAGCTCGGTTGACACCCGCACCGAAGTACTCATCCAAAAAGCCATGGACAAGTTGATACAGGGCAAAACCAGCTTTGTCATCGCTCATCGGCTGAGTACTATTCGCGACGCTGATTTGATCTTAGTCGTCCGCGACGGCAACATCATCGAGCAAGGCAAGCATGATGAACTGCTGAAGCAAGGCGGTTTTTATGCTGAGCTTTATAATAGTCAGTTTGCTGAGTGATTGGACGAGTGTTGATTATAAAAATATAAATTCTATACTATGATCATGAAAAGAATGATCACTGTTGCTGCGGTGCAAATGAAGATTGCGCCGCTGGATACTGAACGCAATTTGGCAAAAATAGAAAAGCTTGTTGGCGAGTTATGCAATCAACAGTCAGTCGACCTTGTGGTTTTGCCAGAAGACGTACTGACTGGGCCAATTCCGTATAATTTAGAATACGCCTTGAGCGAATCGTCTGGCGAAGTTATGCGTCTATGCCAAATAGCGCGTGAAAAGCAACTTTATCTGGCTGCTGGTTCGTTCATCTGTAAAGATGGTGACAATTACTACAATACAGCGCTATTGATTGATCCGTCTGGAGAGATACAACTTCGGTACCGGAAAAATCATTTATGGATTCCTGAACGTCGATATTTGGTGCCAGGGAATGAAGCCATGGTTGTTGATACGCCGATTGGTAAAATTGGTCTGGCAATCTGTTGGGATTTAGCTTTTCCAGAGTTATTCCGTTCAATGATTAAGCAGGGCGCGGAAGTTATTTGCATTCCATCATATTGGTCAACTGGGGGTAATAAGCCAGCGCACGCTGAAATCAAGGCTTCAAAAATGATGATAGATACGCTTTGTCTAGCGCGAGCGTTGGAGAATGAATGTTTGATAATCTATGCCAATGCTGCCGGAAAGGCTAAGTATTACGTGGACGGCGAGATATATTCAGAAAACCAAGTTGGATATTCGCAGATTTGCGCGCCGTTTTATGGCACGGTTGCAAAAATCAGCAGCAACAGGGAAGGTTATATAGTCTACACTTACGATCGCAATATCGCTGAACGTGCCGAAGTAGTTAACCAGCTTCGCGCTGATATTTCACGGATGTAAGTGAGAGAGTTGTCTTTAGTCCCGCCGCAAAATATCCAACACGCCAAACTTTCCAGTCAGCACAGCCTGGTCGATAATGTGCGGCGTGAGAGCGGCGATGAGTTCTTTGGGTTTGGTGTCGCTTGGTAAATCCAGTGTCGTGTTCAGCGCGTACACGTAAAATTGATAGCGGTGCGTGCCAAACGGCGGCTGCGGCCCGCCCCAGCCAGGACGGCCCCAGCTGGTAACGCCTTCGACGGCGCCTAGGGACAGTGACTCACTAGTAATTTCAGTGGTTTTGCCCGGCAAATTCCAAACCGTCCAATGGTAAAATCCATCGCGCCCAGGCGCGTCAGGGTCGTGGCAGACAACCGCCAGACTTTTGGCGTCTGCCGGCACGTCGCTGATCGCGAGCGGCGGGCGTTGATTACCGCCGAGCTTGGAGTAAATTTTTGGTATTTTAGCGTTTTCGGCGAACGCAGAGCTGGATATCTTCATGATTTAATTTTACCATGCCAGTGCCGTCAGGTGTGAGACGCGGTAAAATACGAAACCTTAAACACAGTAACTTGCTGAAGCAAAACAGTTTTCGATCGGATTTTATCAATAGCTGGTTTACCGAACAGCTTCTGGAGAGCTGTTGGGCTGTATGCTAAAATGAACATGTGAGATATGCTTTTGTTTTCGTGAGTATAGTGGCGATTTGGCTGGCTATGCTACTGTTGGTAAATACGAGCATTGATCCCTTATTTTTGTATATTTGCGTGTTAGTTTTGACGCTGGTGTTGTACTTTATCGGGTTTCGGAGGGCGAGGTAAGTGCGCGTATTGATTGTAGTTCGGGCGTTGTTTCGGGTGTGGCGAGCTTGGCGCAGCGATCAAATATGGCTCAAAGTTTTATCAGACGAATGTCAAAGATTAGGCGGCGTGTATGTCAAGTTTTTGCAGCATTTGGCGTCGACTGAACTAATGGCTCAGGTGTATGCCGCGTCTGGATATCGGCTGGATGCTTTTGATGATGTGGCGGTTGAGCCAATTGACGTTGCCGAGGTTTTGCGGCAAGAGCTCGGTAACAAAGCGAGTCAAATAGTCGTCGAGGAAGACCAGCCGTTTGCTACGGGTTCATTCGCTCAGGTCTATCGTTGCCGCGTAGCTGACCGTCCAGGTAGCCGGTATATTATCAAGATCCTT
This sequence comes from uncultured Candidatus Saccharibacteria bacterium, assembly GCA_963535445.1. Taxonomy (GTDB): domain Bacteria; phylum Patescibacteriota; class Saccharimonadia; order Saccharimonadales; family Saccharimonadaceae; genus Saccharimonas. Next base: position 7,046 of record CAUSWA010000006.1, read on the forward strand.
CGCCCCAGCGTGGTGCACTATCTGAATTTTGACTTTGTGGCGCTGCGTTTTTGCTGTTGGGCGGGGCAGTTCATGCTAAAGAACGATATTTTCCCACTGGTTGAAATTGCTGATGAATTTATCAAAACCACCAAGCGTGAAACTGATTATCAGCGCGAGCTAATTACAGCCCAGGCTATTCGTGAATACTTTACTAAACGTACCGACAGAGTTGTGGTGCCAGAGACGCTGGCTGATTATTCAACGCGGCGGATATTGGTTCAGGACTATATAGACGGCTTGCCGCTAACCAAAGTGGTGGAACAAGCGCAGGCGGGGCGCGACACCTACCAGCTTGTCAAAGACCAGCTTGGTTCTGACATGCAGCAGCAATTAGTGACGGTCGGCAGTGAGTTTTTGATCGCAATTTTACAAGCAGATATCATTATGGCCGATCCGCATCCAGGTAATATTTATTTGCTGAGAGACAATAAAGTTGCGTTGATCGACTTTGGTTTGGCGGTGGCAGCACCGCGGCATCGCGCCTCGTTTTATCATATGATTGTGCAGTATCGCGCGTTATATGAAGATCGAGCTGACATGGGTTTATTGGCACTGGCGATGTTGGCGTTTTATGATCATACGCTGTATCAAGCGCTGGATGTGATCGCCAAAGATCGCAGCTTGACACGCAATATTTATGAATATGCGAACACGCTGCTTCAATCGACAACCAGCACGTTTGCTGCCAATCGGCAAATAACCCAATTATTCCTCAATGAAATTAACGCTGGTAATCGTTTTGCTGTCAGGTTAGATAGCGTTGATATCATGTTGCAGCGCGGTTTGTATCATTATCTAGCAGCAGCGAGGTTGGCGTGCGGCGATGAATATCGAAGGACGCGGTACTGGCGGATCGTTCATGATGCATTGGAATTGGCTGAGGTTCATGCCAATAGCCATGGTGTCAGTGAGGCGGTGCGCTCGTCGCCGATGAGCATTGAGCTGGCGCAAGAAATAGTAATGGACTGGATGAGCAAGGTTGCGGAGCGCGACAGAGCCGCCTACGCCATGTTGTTACAGAAAGGAGAGTTTTCATGAAGCAATTACAACAATGGGTGATGCAAGTTCGCTATCCGTATGCCGCGGGAATCATCGCGGTGATGTGGATTGGCACGGCGTTTTTCGCTTACCTGAAACCCGACGTCCCGCTTGAATTTTTGGTTGGAAGCCTCGCTGTTAGCACCATCATCATTGCTATTACCGGGCTGTCGGAGGCTCGCTGAATTTTACAGTGAAATAAGCAATTTTTATACGCTTTACTAATGTACATCATTTACAATAAGAATACGCATGAAATCTAAAACCACTGCTCAAAAAATACTAGAATTTTACAACAGTCTGAAAAATATTGACATAAATTTGCCGGAAAAATATCGCCTAATCAATCCATTCGCTGGCGCTAATCAGCAGCAAATAGCGCAAATAATACATCGGTTTTATTACCGGTACTATCACGATAATAAGCGGCGGTTTATGATTTTGGGCAGTTCACCAGCACGGCGCGGGACAGCGCTTAACGGTGTGCCATTTGAAGACGTTAATCATTTACAAAAAGACACTGGGATTTCTATAGACGCTTTTGGAGCGAATAAACGCTCGTCAAGCTTCTTGTATGAAGTGATGGAAGAATGCGGTGGGCGCCAGAATTTTTATAAACAATTTTACATGAGTTTTGTGTGTCCGCTAGGTATTGAAAAGATAAATTTGAAAGGTAATTGGGTAAATTGCAATTATTATGAAAATGCAGCTCTAAAAAAATGTTTACATCCTTTTATCTTAGATTCGCTGAGGTGCCAGATCGATTTTAATATTGATACAACCGTTTGCTTTTGCATCGGCAGCGGTGAGAATTTTAAGTTTTTGACCAATATAAATAATAAGCATCATTTCTTTGATGCTATCGTGCCGTTGGAGCATCCGCGGTTTATTATGCAGTATAATGCGGATCGCAAAGAAGAGTTTATGCAAAAATATGTGAATACTTTCAGGCAATACGACGCGGGCAAATAATAGCGAACGACATTAATCCAATAATTGCGATATAATTTAATAATGATCACCGACCACCTCCTCGCCAAATATCCCATCATTTCTGACCAAGTTGACGCCAAAGAACTCGGCGTCTTGCTGCGGGAGCTGGAAAAGGTGCTGCAAAGCGGAGCGGCAGGCAACATCGTCGAGTTTGGTTGTTATGTTGGCACGACTAGTTTGTTCATTCGGCGGCTGCTGGACGCATATGATTTTACGGGCGAGTTTCATGTCTACGATTCGTTTATGGGCTTGCCAGAAAAAACCCAAGCAGACGCTAGCGCTGCCGGCGAGCAGTTCAAGGCGGGCGAACTATTGGCGCCACGTAAAACCTTTATCCAGAATTTCAAAAAGGCTGGCTTAAAACTACCAACTATTCACAAAGGCTGGTTTGCTGATTTCACCCCTGACGACGTACCGGAAAGTATCATCTTTGCGTTTTTTGACGGCGATTTTTATGAGTCAATTGCCGATTCATTCCGCGTCTGCGACGGCAAGTTTCAGAAAACGGCGACTATCATCGTTGATGACTATGCCAATGAAGCTTTGCCAGGCGCCGCGCGAGCGGTCGATAAGTGGCTGGCTAATAATCGGCAATATACGTCGAGAACAGAGTCTAGTCTGGCAATTATTCACATCCTTTAGTACTGTTTTTCTTAAAGTAGCTTGACTTTTTATAGTACCTTGTATAACATAGTACTATGTACAATAAAACTACAAGGAGTAAGGCATGAGAAGAATCGATATTATCAAGCGGGCGGGGCGCAATCTCCGCCAATCGAAAGGTCGGACGATTTTGACGGCGCTGGCGATTTCGGTTGGGGCGTTTACGATTAGCTTGGCACTGATGGCTGGCGAGGGCGGCCGGTTATATACCAATAGTATGGTCGATGCGGCTGGCGATAAAAAAGTGGTTATGGTTCGCAAAAAAATTGAATCGAACAATAAGGAAGAAAAATTACCAGAGTACGGCGCGTCGGAAAAAACAGAAAAAGAGCAAGAGGAGAAGCAGGCAGCAGCTATGCGTAGTAAATATTCAATGAGCGACGCCGACCTTGCTAAATTGCGAAAAATTTCGCATGTACAAACGGTTACTCCGGCGTATTCAACTGCCGGCGTGGCGTATGCTAAAAGCTCGGGTAATGATAAGAAATTTGCCTTGGAAGTAGCAGTAAAGGCCGATAAAACGCGGGCAGAATTGGCGGCGGGCAAGCTGGACAATTTCATGCCAAAGCCTGGTGAAATTATCATCCCGGAGGCTTATGTCAAGCAACTGGGCTTCAAGGACGCGCAGTCGGCAATTGGTCAGACGATTACGCTGGGTTTGCGTAGTACGGAGCAAGGCGGCGAGGTTGCCAAGGAGCTGCCGCTGAAAATTACTGCGGTCGACAAAGAATCGGATACGATTTTGTACTATCAGCCGACGCTGCGAATCTCGACAGCTGACGCTAAGGAAATCTACGAATTTAGCCACGACAAAAGCCAGCCGAACGAGTATTCGACGGCGCTGGTGTCGGTTGATGATGAGAAAAATATCGATGCGGTGAAGGACGAAATTAGCAAAGACTACAGCGCCTATTCGATTCAGGATGTGCGCAAGACGCTGCTCACCATGGTCAACGCGGCGCAAGCGGCGCTGGCGGGATTCGGCGGTTTGGCACTGCTGGCCAGTGTGTTCGGGATTATTAATACTATGTATATTTCGGTACTGGAGCGAACCAGTCAAATCGGGTTGATGAAGGCGCTGGGGATGAGCGGTCGCGATATTGGCAAACTATTTCGTTACGAAGCGGCGTGGGTTGGCCTACTGGGCGGCTTGATTGGCGTGGGCTTAGCGAGCTTGGTGACGCTGCTGAATCCAGTGATTGCCAGCGCGCTGAAGTTAAGCGCAGGGACGAATTTGCTGGTGATTAATCCGCTGCACATTGGTTTGCTGGTGATTGGTCTGGTGGCGATGGCGGTAATTTCTGGCTGGCTGCCGAGCCGCAAAGCAACAAAATTAGACCCGATTGAGGCGTTAAGGACGGAATAGGAGAAATATCATGATTGAACTAAAAAATGTGACGAAGATTTACGGCAAAAAGAAAAATCAATTTACGGCGCTGAAAAACGTCAGCTTGAATATCCCGACGGGCGCGAGCGTGGCCATCCTCGGCAAATCCGGTTCTGGAAAATCGACGCTGATGCACGCGATTTCCGGGCTGGACAGGCCGCAGCACGGCCAGGTGATCATCGACGGGCAAGACATCTTGCAGCTGAAGCCAAAGCGCGTCGATGAGTTTCGCGCCAAGAAAATCGGCTTCATCTTCCAGAGCTTTTTTGTCCAAGGCAATGAGAGCGTGGTTGATAACGTCAGCTTGCCGCTGGAAATTGCCCGGTTGCCGCGCAAAAAGCGGGCGCACAAAATCAACGCGGCGCTTAAAGCGGTGGATTTGTACGATAAGCGCAAAAACCGTGCCAAAGATTTGTCGGGCGGGCAGAAGCAGCGCTTGGCGATTGCTCGGGCGATTGTCGGCGATCCGCAAATCATCTTTGCCGACGAGCCGACCGGCAACTTGGACAGCGAAACTGGCGCCAAGGTGGAAGAATTGCTATTTGGCTATAATAAGCAAAAGGGTGTAACATTGATTGTAGTGACACACGATGCCGACCTAGCGAAAAAATGCGATTATCAGATCATAATTAAAGACGGGCGGGTTGAGAAATCGACCGTGCCAGAGGAGAAAAAGCATGGACGTTAGTGCTTACGCCGAAAGCTTAGCGATTCAGCTGCGCAAAGGTTTTTTGGTCTACTGTGTGCTGCTGGTTTGCGCCAAACAACCGCAATATACCGGCGACATTGTGAAGCAATTGAGCGAGTCGGAGCTGATGGTGGTTGAGGGGACAATTTACCCGCTGCTCAGCCGCTTGCAAAAATACGGCTATTTGCAGCACGAATGGCAGGAAAGCGAGCAAGGTCCGCCGCGCAAATATTATTCACTAACTGACAATGGCAAGCAATTGGTGGACGAATTGAAAGATCGGATAAAACTGTTAAATAATTCGCTGAAAAATCTCGAGAAAGGAGCAAAGCGATGAAAGAAATAACCAGAATCCATTTGGCGAAAACGCCGTTTAGCGCGGAGATTGACGCCAAAAAATCGTTGGAGAAATATCTTAATTTAATTCAGAAAAATATGCACGCCGAGCCGGAAGCGATGCAAGAAATTGAAGCGCGAATGGTGGAGCTTTTGGCGGAGCGCGGTGTGGCAAAAGACGGCGTAATCGGCAACGATGATGTTCTGGCGATTCAGAAACAGATGGGCGAGCCGCGCGATTTTTCGGACGGTAGCGACAGTGCGGAGACTGATGTTGACGTAGATGACGAGGTATTGGGCAATTCGTCTAAGCAGCTAATGCGCGACACTGAACATGGTTTGATCGGCGGCGTGTGTGCTGGCGTGGCGGCATATTTTGGCGTCAATCCGTTGTGGATACGCTTGATTGCTATCTTTTCGCCGTTTATAACGTTTGGCACGGCGGTACTGATTTACATCGTGATGTGGTTGTCGATTCCTGAAGCGCGGACGGCTTCCGACAAGCTGCGGATGCGCGGCGAGCCGGTAACACTGGACGCGCTCAAACGCTTGTCAGTTGACGATAGCACTAAAAAGCAGGCAGCAAGCACCGCCGCCAAGATTTTCCGCTTTTTGCTGGGAATTATACTGGCGCTGATAGCGTTTGGACTGCTGGTGGCGCTGCTGGTCGGCGGCGTGTTTGGCTTTGGCGCAGTGGCAGCATTGAACGGATTTACCGCGCAAAGCTGGGCGTGGGGATTGCTATGCTGCTTGGTTTTGGGCGGCGCAATTTTGTTCACTTTGACGTTGCTGGCTACTTGGAGCGTCTTCACCTGGAAGCTGAAGCGTCCGGCGATTATAGCGATGTTGGGTCTGTTGATGGCTGGCGCGGTTTGTTTGTCGGGCGTGGCAATTTTCAGCGCTAATACTTATTCGAATCTAACTTACGATTACGAGAAAACTCTAAAAGTTAAAACTGTTGACGCCTCGGAGGTTGCTGCCGGCGCTAAAAGTATAGTAGTTGATGGCAACGGTGAATATGTTGCGATGGAATACGGCGGCTATGCCGAAAAGACTCGGTTGGAAGTAAAATATCACGACACGCAATATTCCAAAGTACCGGAAGTAAAATTGCGTCGCGACGGCGACAAACTCGTGGTTAATGTAAAAAGCCAGATAGACGAGACGTGCAGTCATCGCGGTTTCACGGAATCTATGCGCTGCCGCTACATGTACGGCCCGGTTTCTGTTAGGGTTTACGGCCCGGTGGATTTGCTGGCGCCCGGTCGCGATAATACGTTTGATTATAACGATTAAAACTTTAAGCAACTTTTCATGACGCGCCTATACAGTGGCGTTCATGAAAGCAGCTACAATTACTCAACTCTTGGCGTCGGCGGCCCCGGCAGTCGACGACCAAATTTTGCGACCGCTCAATCCGCGGACATTGACGGTCGATATCGTATTGCCAGTTTTTAACGAAGCTCATGCGCTTGAGCAGTCGGCTACCAAACTGCATAAATATCTTGCTAGCGATCTGCCGTATAAATGGCGTATCGTTATCGCTGATAACGGCAGCACCGACGGTACAGCGGCAATTGCTCGCCGGCTAGCCGAGAGATATCCAGAGATCCGCTTGCTGCAATTGCCAGAAAAAGGCCGCGGCCGCGCTCTTAAGCAGGCCTGGACGAGCAGCAAGGCGGACATTCTAGCCTATATGGATATTGATTTGTCGACGAATCTTGACAGTTTTGAACCGATGATTGCGCCGCTGATTACTGGCGATGCTGGACTAGCGACCGGTTCGCGGCTAATGAAACAATCGCGAACGACGCGCGGCTTCAAGCGGGAGTTTATCTCGCGCTGCTACAATCGAATTATTCGTACTACTATGAAGACTAAATTTGTTGATGCGCAGTGCGGTTTCAAAGCGCTACGCCGCGATGTAGCGCAAAAGCTGCTGCCTCACATTAAGGATACGGCTTGGTTTTTCGACACTGAGTTGCTAATTAAAGCTGAATATAACGGCTATAAAATTCATGAGGAACCAGTAGAATGGATTGAAGATACTGATTCTCGGGTTGATGTTGTTAAAACAGCAACAGAGGATATTAAGGGTTTGTCGCGAGTACGCCAAGAATATGATCAGTCGAGTTTCGGCGAGATGGCAGCATTTGGCGGTTTATTGCTTTTCACGGCGATATTTTATCCGTGGAATTTGACCATTAATGGCATGGCTAATAGTTATTATGCGGCGGCTGCGCAAGCGGCAAGTACTAACTGGACGGCATGGCTATTCGGCAGCTTAGACGCGGCGAATTTTGTTAGCGTCGATAAGCCGCCAATTAGCATGATGATTATGGGATTGTTCGGCCGGATATTTGGTTTTTCGTCGTGGAGCATGCTGTTGCCGCACGCGCTGGCAGGTATCGCTACGGTGGCGCTAGTTTATCTGGTGGTCAGACGCTGGTATGGTGCTCGTGCCGGATTGATTGCTGGGGCGGTAATGGCGTTGACGCCAGCTGCTGCGCTAATGTTTCGTTTTAATAATCCAGATAGTTTCTTGACGCTATTTTTGACGGCCAGTGCTTATAGTTTTTTGCGGGCTTTCGAAGTAAATAAGCCAGTGTTATGGCTGAGTCTAGCCGGACTATTTACCGGGCTTGCTTTTAATACTAAAATGTTACAAGGCTTGCTGGTGTTGCCAATAATGACAATGCTTTACATTAGCTTTGCACCGCCAAAATTGGTTACTCGCTTGTGGCATCTCGGCGTGGCGGGTGTCGTGACAGCAATATTGACGTTTTGGTGGAGCGTTTTGGCGTGGCTGACGCCAGCAGTAAATCGGCCGTGGGTTGGCAGCACTAACGATAATAATATTTGGAGCTTGATATTCGGTTATAACGGCTTTGGACGTTTGTTCGGGCATGGCGGCGGGCCAGGTGGTGGCGCACCAGGAGGTGGCGGAGCAGCAAATATGGCGCAAATAGGTACACAAGCAGCGCAATCAACTCAAATGGCACCACCGGCCGGTATGGGTAGCGGGCTTGGTGCTGGCGGTCGCGGCGGCGGGCCGGGTGGCGTTGGTTTTGGCGGCGAGACAGGATTATTGCGGATTTTTAATGAAAGCTTCGGACCGAATATTGCTTGGCTAATTCCGGTAGCCTTGATTAGCGCTGGGTTAGTAATCTGGTTGTTGCGCCGGGCGCCGCGCCGCAACAAGGAGCGGGTTGGCGTGTTGTTGTGGCTGGGTTGGCTGCTGATTCACATTGTGATATTTAGTATGACTAGCGGCACTATTCATCCGTATTATGTGGTAGCGATGGCACCAGCGGTGGCAGCGCTAGTTGGTATCGGGGCACCATATATATGGCAAGCTTACACGCGTCGCACCAAAGTAGCCTGGATATTGCCGCTGAGTATCGCGCTAACGACAATTCTTAGCATTATTATGCTCGGCTATGGCAACTATTGGCCTTGGCTGATGTGGCTAGTGATGATTGCCGGTGGCGTAGCAACTATTTTGACGCTGCTGCCGTTATCGCAGACGAAACGGCTTAAACAAATTATTCTTGGCTTAGCAATTACTCCTGGTATGGCGGCACCGATTGTCTTTAGTGTTAGCACGGTAGCTACAGCGCATAGCGGCAGTATTCCAACGGCTGGTCCAGGCGCTTCAGCTATGAGCAATACGAATAATGAGTTGGCGCGGGTTGAATCGACGCTCGTCTCGTTTTTGCTAGAAAACCGTCATGGCACGACATGGCTGGCGGCAGTTAATAGCGCTAACGAATCGGCGCCGATTCAATTATCAAGCGGCCAGCCAGTCATGGCCATCGGCGGCTTCAATGGTAGTGACTCGACGTTGACGCTATCGCAATTCAAACAGCTTGTTAAACAAGGTAAAGTTCGATATTACGTAGTAAACAGCAGACAAGGGAAATCTGGCGGCCCCAGCGGTATGGGTGGACCAGGTGGTAACTCCGAAATCTTATTATGGGTGAAAAGTGCTGGTAGTAAAGTCGATTACGGCGGTACGCAATATACAGTTTATGATCTTGCGGCGGCTGCTTAAGAATACTTTAAGCTCAACCGCGCATACTGTCATTACAAACCTAAGCAAAGGAGTGAATATGACCAAGAATTTGAATTTGACAACTGATGAAGCACTTGTTTTGCAGCAGATTAGCGAGAGTGGCGAGGAAGACCTGACAGGACTAACCGAAAGCTTGCAAATGAGCCGTCCGAAATTGATGACACAGCTGAGTCGCCTCAAAAACAAAGGTTTAATCAAAATTAAAACGACCGCTGGCGATTGGTGGATTTCGATGAGCCGCCGCGGCAAGCAGACGACTCACTACTTGTGGCCAGAAATGTCCTTAAATTACTAAATCACTAAACAAAAGAAAGGTTATAATAAAATTATGAAGATTTTGGTTGTTGACGACGAGAAGAGAATTGCCAAGTCGATCAAGCAAGGGCTCGAAATGGACGGCTACGCGGTTGATATCGAGTATGATGGCGAGGATGGCTACAATGCAGCGCGGGCTGATGATTACGATCTCATCATTCTCGACGTGATGATGCCGATCATGAATGGCTTTGAAGTCGCCAAAAAGCTGCGCGCTGACGGTAATAAAACGCCAATCTTGATGTTGACAGCCAAAGATCAGAACAAAGATATTGTGGAAGGCTTGGATAGCGGCGCCGATGACTATTTGCCGAAGCCGTTTAGCTTCGAGGTTCTCGGTGCTCGCGTTCGGGCGTTGCTGAGGCGGCCGCAGGATATACTTGATAACATTTTGACAGTGCGCGACCTTGAACTTGATATCGCTAATCACACTGCTAAACGGGCTGGTAAAGATATCAAGCTATCTAACAAAGAATTTGCCATTCTTGAATATTTGCTGCGCAACAAGAATCAAATTCTTAGCAAGCAAAACATCATGACGCACGTTTGGGACTTTGATGCCGATATTTTGCCGAATAATGTTGAAGTTTTTATTAACTATTTACGCAACAAAATTGATAAGCCTTTTCCAGGCGCTGATCCGATTATCCAAACGGTACGAGGGTTTGGATATATCGTTAAGGACGAGATTAGAAAAGCATGAAAAATGTTGGTCAACGTGCCGTTGTTCGCTTAGCGGGGACCTATTTGGCGATCATCATGTCTATGTCGGTCGCCTTTAGTTTGATAATTTATGGACTATCAAGCCAAGAATTTCATCGCCGGCCGCCAAATGATCAGCAAGCAACTTCTACGATTCGTTCCGCCGAGCCAGGTACGGTTATTTCAATTCATAGCTATCTTGATACGCGTGAAGATGAAGCGATGGCGGCGATTCGCCTAAACTTGCTGCTGGCAAATTTGACGGTGTTTTTGATAGGCGGACTAGTCAGCTATCTACTGGCTCAGCATACGCTGCAGCCAATCGAGGATAACATGGCGGCGCAATCGCGTTTTGTCAGCGATGCTAGCCACGAATTACGCACGCCGTTGACCGCACTACTGGCGGCTAATGAGGTGGCATCAATGAATCCGAAATTGACTCTCAAACAGGCTAAGCAAGTTATCACTGACAATGTTGATGATGTTAAACGTTTACAAAAATTAACCAACTCAATGTTAGGGTTACTCAAAGAAGATAAGTTAGAAATTCAGAAAGGCAAGGTCGGTTTGCAGCCAGTGATTGCTCGGGCGATGAACCTAGTAGTAAATCAGGCGCTGGCAAAAGATATTGCTATCGATGATAAAACTAAAAATTTTTTGCTGCTTGGCGATCGACAAAGTTTAGAACAGCTTTTCACGATTTTGCTAGACAATGCTATTAAATATAGTAACAAAGGCGGTACCATTACTATTTCTAGCAGCAAAAAGGGTAAGCACGTCAGCGTTGCTGTAGCGGACGCTGGTATTGGCATGAGCGACGAAGTAAAGTCGCAGATTTTTACGCGATTTTATAGGGCAGAAGAGTCGCGTACTACTGCTGGATACGGCTTAGGTCTGTCAATTGCCGAGCGGATTATTAAGGCGCATGGCGGACGAATTAACGTCGATAGCGAACAGAATGTTGGTTCGACTTTTACAGTCACTCTTCCTGCATACAACAAGAAAAAATAGTTTTTAAGGCGTCTTTAATAGCTCCTAGTTATATTTTAATCAATATTAATTAACAAAAGGAGATGAATAAATGCCAACTAAAATTGAAGATGGTTTTGAAATGCCTTCTAGCGGTACGCCGTCAATACGGCCAGTGGCGCAATGCTCGTCTATGACGCCAACTATGATTTTGGCCGTCATAGCAATTGTGTTGTTCGCTGGCGGGTTAGGCTTTGTCGGCGGCATGCAGATCAATAAATCGCCTCAGAGTGATGCAGTGAGCGGTGTGCCTAGCGGGCCAGTACAACAACAAACTAATCCTAGTACAAATAATACCGCCACGCCGCAAGGAATGCCTAGCTCATCAAACAATAATCAACAAGCAGGTCCACAAACTAACGCAGGTACACCAAATACCAATATGAATAACAGCTAGTAGCTGATTCCAGCAGATTTCATTGCTGGCTGGATAACGAATTTTTCAAAATTATCAGCATTAGCCCAGACATAACTAGCATTAGTATCGGTGTTCGTACCGCTAACTAACTTACCGTTAAGGACTTTTTGGCTGCCGACATCTTTGCCGTTAATGTACATAGCCGGCGTGCCGCCAACGCTGTCCTTTTTGCCGAGCGCCATGTCGTAATCAATTTTTTTACGGATATTTGGATTTTCGAGATCAGCCTTGAATTTTTCTACATTCAAGCCTTTGATGTCGGAGGCTAACTTCACAAAGTTTTCGGTACGAGTTGACCCAGATAATTCCACCCAGCTAGCTCGATTTTCGAAAAGCGAGTTGTGCATTTCCCAGTACTTACCTTGTAGTCCAGCTGATTCGGCGGCAGCCGCTGCGGCCAGCGCGTTCGGGTGAGCGCTAGTTAGCGGATAATTGCGGAAGATAAACCCAATCTTGTCTTTGTACTTTTCAGTGACTTTTTTGGTGACCGGGTAAGATGAATTGCAGCCTGGACATTGAAAATCGGCATATTCAACTAATAGTACTTTGCTGTTGGCGTTACCATAAACATGCTCGCTAATATTGCCGCTTTCGCTTGATGCTGGCTGCACCTTCGTAGTATCGACGCTTGAAACATCAATTTGATTACGCTGCTGTAAAAAAATCAAGCCGCCAATCAATCCTACGCACATCGCCGCAAAAATAATCCATGCCTTTTTGGTCATATTTCCTCCGCTTATTACTAGAGGATATTATACTGCTTATGAGCTCGCCAATCAAGCGGGCTTGCGGTACAATATGTGTATGCGGTTATTCTTAGCTATTTTGTTTGTGATGATTACCTTAGCGTTGATAGCGGTGACGTCAATTTCGCCGCGCCGAACAAAGCTATCAATGTACGAGTTAGAACGCCGCCGTCGTAAGGGTGACACCGCAGCGGCTGACGAATTACGGCGAATACTACTGCTTGATGATATTGTATCGCTGCGTAAGGCAACCGAAGCTCTACTACTGGTTCTGGCGGTATTATCGGCAGTATCGGCGTTTGGTTTTTTTATCGGCGTAGCTATTAGCGTGATGACGTCTTTAGTATATAGTAGAATTGCTCATTTTGACTGGTTGGTGCAGATGGTTGATGGATATTACCGGCGGATAGAGCCGAGATTGCTGACTTTCGTCGAGCGGCATCCGCGCTTGGGGCAAGTTTTGCGCAGTGTTAATGTGCAGAATGAGCCGAATATTCTTAGCTCGCGGGAAGAACTTGAGCATTTGATACGCGAATCATCGGGAATACTGTCGCTTGAAGAGAAAAAACTAATCAATAATGCCCTGCATTTTCATGAAAAAACCGTCGAAGAGGTAATGACGCCGCGCGGCGTAATGAATACAGTAGCTAAGGAAGATGTGATTGGGCCGTTGCTGCTTGATGAACTGCATAAGACTGGCCATAGCCGCTTCCCGGTGATTGACGGTGATATTGACCACATTGTTGGTATTCTGCATATTCGTAGCTTACTGACGCTTGATAACGGTAAGAAAACTAGCCGCGTTGAAACGGCGATGGACAAGAAGATTTACTTTATCAACCAAAACCAGAAGCTGGAGCGCGCTTTGTCGGCCTTTATCAAGACGCGGCATCATATGTTTATTGTTGTTAATGATTATCGCGAGACAGCGGGCATTCTAACGCTCGAGGATGCACTAGAGGCGTTGCTCGGCCGTAAAATCCTCGATGAATTTGATGTAGTTGACGATTTGCGCGTGCTAGCGGCGCGTAATCCGAACAAAAATAATAAGAGTCCATCGGCTACTGACGTCAAATAAGTTAGTAATTTTAGCACTCTTGCACTTCGAGTGCTAACGCGCTATACTATAGCAATATGGCAAAGCGCGACTATTATGAAGTACTAGGTATCAGCAAAAACGCCTCTGAAGACGAAGTCAAGAAAGCTTTTCGTAAGCTGGCTGTCAAGTATCACCCCGACAAAGAAGGCGGCAGCGAAGAGAAATTCAAAGAGATCAACGAAGCTTACGAAGTTCTCAAAGACAAGCAAAAACGCCAACGTTACGACCAGTTCGGTCATGCTGGCGTAGGCGGTTCTGGCGGCGGTGCTGGTTACAGCGGTAATCCTTTTGAAGGTTTTGGCGGTTTCGGCCAAGGTCAAAATATTAATTTCGATTTTGGCGAAGGCCTGGGCGATATTTTCAGTCAGTTTTTTGGCGGGCCGTCCGGGCAATCGCGCCGCAATAGCCGGCCGCGTGGGCGCGACGTTGAAACGCGTGTTACTTTGACTTTCGAAGAAGCGGTGTTTGGTAAAGATGTCGAGATTGCGTTAATGATTAATGACGAGTGTGAGCATTGTCACGGTACGACCGTCGAGCCGGGTTTCGAGATGAAAACTTGTCCAGATTGCCAAGGGGCTGGCCAGCGTGTCCGCACAATGAACACTATGTTTGGCCCGATCCAACAAGCGGTAGTTTGCGAAACCTGTAAAGGCCGCGGCAAAATACCCGAGAAAGAATGCACAGTTTGTCATGGCTCTGGTGTGCAGCGCCGCGAGCAGAAAATCACTGTCAAAATTCCAGCAGGTATTGATGACGGTTCGACGATTCGTTTGCGCGAGCGCGGTGAAGCGATTGCCGACGGCGACCGTGGTGATTTATACATCAATATTCGCGTTAAAGCGCATAAGAAATTTACCCGCGAGGGCGATTTGATTCTTAGCCAAGAACATATCGGTATGGTTGATGCGGCACTCGGTACTGAAATTGACGTTGAGACAGTCGACGGCATAATTACCATGAAGGTACCGGCCGGTACGCAGTCGGGTACTGATTTTAAATTGTCTGGCCATGGCGTCCCGTACCCGCGCAGCGAACGGCGCGGCGCCCATATCGTTAGCATTATTGTCGATACACCGACTAAGCTATCTAAAAAGCAGCGTGAACTGTTAGAGCAATTCGAAGCCTCTAAAAAACGCGGTATTTTCTCGTGAGACACGGGCTTTTAACTTGTCATCGTACATAGACGACATGATAAAATAAAAGCATGACTTTTACTATCGTTCTAGCAATAGTCTTTGGCGTGTTGTTTTTGTTGGCATATATGACGCGCCGGCGATTCGGCGTATTGACGCTAGCGCTAGCAGCTGGTTCAATCTTGGCTGATTTGTGGAGTAGCGAGGCAACGCCATACGTTGCTAATTTTGGCATCGTTATCATCCGTCCGCCGTTAGTAGATGTGGTGGCGGTGATATTAACTCTAGCGCCTTCACTGATATTACTATTCAGCGGGCCGGCGGCTAGTAACAAATTTCAGCGAATTGGCGGGTCAGTGATATTTGCAGTGTTAGCTGTGGTATTAATGTTTGAGCCGCTAGAAAATGCGCTAGTGGTTGATGAGTTCGGCAAGCAAATCGTCAGCCGTATTAATGCGTCTTATGCTATTATCGTGACGGTGTGCCTGGTGCTGTCGATAATTGATGTGTTGCAAACTCATGTGCGGCGCAACGAATCAAAAAAGAAGAGTAAAGAATAAAGACAGTTAAAAAATAAAAGACCTTCACGCCGTGGAGGTCTTCTGGCTTTTAAAATGGAGGGCCCAGTGAGGCTTGAACTCACGACACCCTGCTTAAAAGGCAGGTGCTCTAACCAGCTGAGCTATGGGCCCGAGTAAATCTTACTATACAGTTTGCGGTGAGTCGTGTCAAGCTATGCTACTATCGAAATATGAGATGGTTGGGCGAGCGGCTTCATCCAATGTGGCATATT
This sequence comes from uncultured Candidatus Saccharibacteria bacterium, assembly GCA_963535445.1. Classification (GTDB taxonomy): domain Bacteria; phylum Patescibacteriota; class Saccharimonadia; order Saccharimonadales; family Saccharimonadaceae; genus Saccharimonas. The sequence goes on from CAUSWA010000006.1 coordinate 22,503, forward strand.
GCCGCTTTATGCTACGGGTTAGTTGGCGGCGTGGTATTGGCACAATGGTGGAGCGGGGCTAGCTGGTGGTTAATTATTGCGTCCATTCCGCTGATTAGTTTAGCTTTTTGGCAGCGGCAGCGGATTTTGTTAATTTTGATGCTAGGTGCGGGCTTGTTGGTTGGACTGGCTCGCGGCTCTAGCGATCAAGTGCAGTTACAGTTATATAAACCGTTGTATGGCCAGTCGGTGCGATTAACCGGCATAGTGCGGGATGACGCAGATAACGTAGCTGGTAGTACTAGACTGCAAATAACTTATATCAAAATGGACGAGACGTCTTTACCTGGCCAAATTTGGTTGTCGCTGCGCGGTAATCCAGCAATTAAACGCGGTGATGAACTTGCTTTGCGCGGTGTATTGAAGCCGGGTTTTGGCAATTTCGCGGCAGTATTAGCAAGGGCGAAGTTTGACAGTGTCAAGCGAACAGCTGGCGGCGATCCAGCACTAGAGCTGCGCGATACTTTTGCTGATGGCGTACATAAAGCGGTTGATGATCCAGGGGCTAGCCTAGGGATTGGCTTTTTATTAGGCAAGAAAAGTATGCTGCCAGATGATCTACTGGAGGCTTTGAAGATTGCTGGTCTGACGCATATCATTGTAGCGAGCGGCTACAATTTAACGATTCTGGTACGTTTGGCACGCCGGCTATTCGCAAAAATATCAAAATATTTAGCGACACTAGTTAGCTGTAGCTTGGTGCTGGGTTTTATCGCCATGACTGGCGCCAGCCCGAGTATGGTGCGCGCTGGGCTTGTTACTGGATTAAGCTTGTTAGCATGGTATGTCGGCCGAAAGTTTCATCCAGTTGTTTTGCTGGGGCTAGTATCGGCAATAACGGTATTGTGCAATCCGAGTTATGCTTGGGGCGACATGGGTTGGATGCTAAGTTTTGCAGCGTTTGCTGGCGTAATTATTGTGGCGCCAGTGTTGACGGCTTATTTCTTCTCGACTGATAAAGTCCCAACCATCATTCAAATTCTACTAGAAACGTTAGCAGCACAGCTGGTAACTGCGCCGATTATCATGGCAGCCTTTGGACAGTTGAGCGTAATTTCGTTGTTGGCGAATATCCTGGTTGGTCCGTTTATACCGTTGGCGATGTTGCTAACATCAATAGGTGGCGTTAGCGGGCTGATTATTCCAGCGATAGCGCATGTCATTGGCTGGCCAGCGCAGATGATGCTTGATGCGATGATTGCAGTAGTGAATTGGTGCGCCGAGCAATCTTGGGCTGCAGTTGAACTGCAAGTGCCGTGGTGGATAGCGGCGCTATGGTACGGTTTGATAATTACGGCAGTGTGGTTCATGAAATGGCGTAGCGGCTATCGACTGCGCGACGCTTCGATAGTGACATAACAGGGCTCATTTGCTATTATATAAGTAAGCATTTATCAATAAACTAACGAGGAGTAGTCATGTCAGGACATAGTAAATGGGCGACAACACATCGTCAAAAAGCTGTTGTTGATGCTAAACGCGGTGCAATTTTCACTAAAATTGGCAACCAGATCGCTATCGCAGCGCGGGCTGGCACTGACCCCACAATGAACTCTAGCCTAGCGATGGCTATCGAAAAAGCTAAGGCGGCAAATATGCCGGCTGCCAATATTCAGCGGGCGATCGACCGGGTTGCCGACAAAAATTCAGCGGTGCTAGAAGAAATTACTTACGAAGGTTATGGCCCTGGCGGCGTAGGGATTATTATTGAAACAGCCACTGACAACCGTAATCGAACTTTGCCAGAGGTGAAATTGGCTTTAACTAAAAACGGCGGTTCAATGGCTGATGCTGGTAGCGTTATGTTTCAATTTGATCGCAAAGGGGTTATTCGGGTGGCAGCAAGCGGCGAAGAAGCATTGTTGCAAGTACTTGACGCAGGCGCCGAAGATGCTGTTGAGGCTGATGGTAAACTAATTGTCTATACTGGCATGAAAGACTTAGCGAGCGTTCGCAAGGCGTTGCTCGATGCAGGTATGACCATCGAGGAAGCCGAGTTGCAATACATTGCCAAAAATGACGTGCCTATCAGCGATGCTGAAACCGCTCGCAAAGTAATAAAAATTATTGACGCGCTCGACGATCTTGATGATGTAGTAAACGTTTATACGAATGCCGATATTGCTGCTGATATTAACGATTAGTTGACTTTTAAGCTTACCTTCATGTAGATTATAAGTATACATGGTATTTATAATTGCTAGGAGGCCTGATGCGATGTCTAAAACTCGTCATTTTGATAGCAACTATAACTCTTCAGCCAGTATTTTCGGGATTGGCAGCGGCAGATGCTGTGTCTACGGCAGCTATTTCGTCGGATAACACGCTAAGCATTGCAAGCGAAAATAATAGCGATAATTTACCAACCGCTAAACAAGAGGAAAATCTCGATAGGTCTAACGAGCCGCTAATTAATAAAGAAAACTCTAATTCACTGCCAGCTGCGAACGATGGGAAGACACTCCCGCGGCAGACTGCTGAAAACAAAACCGCTGCCAAGCCTGCTGAAATCCCGCCGTCGGTCCCGTCAAACTCTACTAATGCCAGCGAAACTGTAGATAAAACGACAACATTGCCGTCACCGTTGTTAGCAAAAAATGATGTTGTAGTCTCGGCGTTTAAAACTGATCCAAAATACGGCTATACGGCGATAGAACTTTACAATACTAGTGATGAATTTTTCGATCTAGGGCAGATGTCGCTAGAACTACGTTACGCAACAGCGGAAACTGATTTTGTTTGTAATGCTAAATTGCGAGATTATCTGCGGCCGAAGAGCTATTTAACGCTGTACAACCCGAACTTGTCGCATGCGGATGACACATTGCCTTTAGTGGGCTGTCCAGTTCCGAATAGCGATACTTTGTATGACAAAGAGATAAATGTTTATCAAGCTGGCCAGCTAGTTGAGGCGGTTCGGATTAACAATACCGATCTCGGCAAATATCAAAATGATATTTGGGAGCGTAAAGGCTGGAGCATGCCTTATCGAACTGGCGTCTTTAAAACTGATTTTCGTAAACGAGCGACTGGCAATATGATATCAAGTGATTTGTACCGTTTGCCGCCGACGCCAACTTTACAGATTCTAGAAATTTTACCGAATCCAGCAGATTGTGCTACGGCTGACCCGAACCTTGCTTGTTATAGCTATGTTAAGGTTAAAAATGTCGGTCAAAGCCCAATAGACTTATCATCATACCGTTTGCGCAGCGGCAACCAAGCGGAATCAGATCCTACTGATAGATTTTCGAAGCTATCAGGCGCAGTTCTGCCAGGCAAAATCTTTGTCATATCAGGGAAGACGCTGCATCTTGACAAGGTATCCGGAACAGTGTGGCTGCAAGATGCCAATGGGGTAGTCGACTATAACAACGATGTTGCACCTTACGAGAAAGCCGATAGTGCTGGCAACGAAGGACGTTCTTGGGCGTATGATGCTAAAACTGCGACTTGGCGCTGGGCGACGCCTAGTCCAGGTAGCGAGGGTAATGATTTTACGCCTAAACTTAATTATGGTAAGGGCAGCCTGAAAGCGCTGTCAACTAAACCAAAAATAAAAATATTGAAACCATGCCGCGATGATCAGTATCGCAGCGAAGAGACTGGCCGCTGCCGCAATATTGTTCAGAACAAGAAAAAAACCGTTGTCTTGAAACCTTGCAAAGAAGGCCAATATCGCAGCGAGGAGACCGGACGTTGTCGTTCAATTGCCAAGGCGGCTGCAGCGGTTCTGAAACCGTGTAAAGAGGGCCAATTCCGTAACCCAGAAACTGGCCGCTGCAAGAAGATTGCTTCTGTTGACGATTTACCCAAACCGTGCAAAGCAGGCTGGGAGCGCAATCCTTCAACTGGACGCTGCCGCAAAATCAAGAAAGCTAGTAATACATTAGCGGCTTATCCAGTGCAGCCAGTAACAGTCCAGCAAACTAATCCAGCAGTGTGGTGGACAATTGGCGGACTGGCCTTGGCGGGTGTTAGTTATGGTGTCTGGGAATGGCGCACTGAAATTAAGCGCGGCTTGAGAAAAGCTATTCGATTTGGCAGGAAGTGATCGATACCAGCATGCGAATTATCGGAATTGACCCTGGTACAGGTATTCTCGGATTTGGCGTAATTGATGTCAACGGCGTTAGAATGAGGCTGGTTACGGCTGGAGTGATCACTACGCCAGCACACACGCCATTACCAGATCGCCTTGAAGAGATCTACTCGGGTTTAACCGATATTATTAAAGAGACGCAGCCGGATGTTATGTCGGTTGAAAAACTGTTTTTTACCAAGAATATTACGACAGCAATCAGTGTCGCCGAGGCGCGTGGCGTAGCACTATTGACAGGCCGCCAAGCGAAATTGCCAATTCACGAATATACGCCGAATGAAATCAAAAAATCAATCACTGGTTACGGTGCCGCTAAAAAGCCGCAAATTCAAGAAATGGTGCGTATTCAGCTAGGGTTGCAAGAGGTGCCGAAGCCTGATGATTGCGCTGATGCATTGGCGGCAGCTTTAACGCATGCGTTTATGAGCCGTATTGAAGCGTAAGGTGATATAATGGTAGGTGATGCAGATACAAAAGCAACCGCCGCGTTTATCGCGCTACGCTAACATAGGTCGTAAGAAATCTCCAGTTCGTAAAGTTCATCGCCAGCCGACGGGTAAGTTCGGTAAACTTGTCGCTTGGTGGCAAGGATTGTCGCGCAAGCAGAAGGTTGCCGTTGTTGGCGGTCCTATTCTAGCAATTATGATTATCATACCAGTGGTAACATACATCATGCTGGCTAATGATATCCGCGACGTTGAACGTTTGATGAACCGTAATAATACCGGAATCGTTCTAAAAGACAGAAATGGTAAGACTTTTTATAGTATTGGTCGGGCTGAGAAACGCAATATCATGAAACTCGATCAGATATCTGATCATATGAAGAATGCTTTGCTGGCGAGCGAGGACAAGGATTTTTATAAACACGGCGGATTTAACCTTTTTAGTATCGCTAGGGCGGCAGTGACGCGGCATGGCGGCGGCTCGACCATCACTCAGCAATTGGTTAAGAATACCTTGCTAAGCGATGAGCATAGTTTGATGCGTAAATATCAAGAGTTCTTCATGTCGATTGCTGTCGAGCAAAACTATTCTAAAGACGAGATTCTCGACATGTATCTCAATTCGGTCTATTTTGGTGAAAACGCTTTTGGTATAGAGGATGCGGCTAAGACTTATTTCAATAAAACACCGAAAGAACTAACTCTGGCAGAAAGCGCTATGCTGGTTGGCGTATTGCCGGCACCGAGCAGCTACTCGCCGATTAGCGGCAGTGCTGAATATGCTAAAGAACGGCAAAAAACGGTGCTCAGTCGAATGGTAAAAGAGGGCTACGTCACCGAAGCGCAAAAAACAGAGGCTTTAGCCCAGCAATTGGCTTATGCACCGCCGTCAACGCAGAATGATAGCGTGGCGCCGCATTTTGCTGAAATGGTGGTGGCTGAGCTCAGCGATAAATATAGCTCTAAAAAAGGCGGCTACGAAAAAGATGGTTACGAAAAAGTTATGCGTTCTGGCTATCAAGTCACAACGACGCTAGATATTGATATGCAGAATACCCTCAAAGACAACATTAACAAGCAAATGAGGCATATTAACCGAATGGGCGGCTCTAATGCCAGCGGAGTTGTCGTTGATCCAACGACTGGTGAAGTTCGAGCTTTGGTTGGCAGTGCCGATTATAATAATGAAAAATGGGGCAAGGTTAACATGGTAACGACTAGGCGCCAGCCAGGTTCTAGCTTCAAACCGATTTATTACGCAGCAGCATTGGCAGACGGCGTAATTACGCCAGCGACTATTTTGCAAGATAAAGTTAAGGATTTCGGCGGCGGCTATGTGCCGCGCGATGCTGATAAAAATGAAGCTAGCCGCGGCGGTAGTGCTACGGTGCGCCAGGCTCTCAACTGGTCATTGAATATCCCGAGTGTTGAAGTTATGCAAAAATACGGCATTTCCCGCTCGGTGACGGCTGCTAACAGTATGGGCATTTCCTCTATCAAGAAGGGCGATCACGGCTTATCGTTGGCGCTTGGTTCGGCCGAGGCATCTTTGCAGGATATGGTGCATGCTTATACCGCTTTCGCTAATAGCGGTAAGCAATATGATATTACTAAAATTACTCAGATTGACGATAAATACGCTAAAACAATCTACAAACACGAGGGCAAGTCTAAGCAAGTTATTAGCGCTCAGGGGGCTTACCTAATCTCAGATATTCTTAGCGACAGAACAACTCGCGCACGCATCTTTGGCTCGTCAATTACGGTTAACGGTAATCATACTGTTGCTGTTAAAACTGGTACTACCAACGACAACCGCGATGCTTGGACGATTGGCTATAATCCGCAATACGTTGTTGGTGTTTGGGTTGGCAATAATGATAACTCTGCTATGATTAGCGGTGGTAGTGACATGGCTGGGCCGATTTGGAAGAGTACGATGACGTCGCTATTGTCAGGCAAGCCAGATGTTAAATTCACTCTGCCGAGCGGTATCGTTCAGCGCGCTGTCTGTAAGGACAAGGGCGGCTTGGCGGCGAAAGCTGGCGCTAATACTTATAATGAATACTTTATGAGCGGCGCTCTGCCGACTGAATCGTGTAATTCCGAGCCAACTAAAGTATCTGTTTGTAACCTCTCTACTGGCAAGGTTGAAACTATCGATGAGGACAAGTTTGATTCGACGAAATATTCAAAAGATACTGCTAATTGTAAGGCACCGACGATTACCGTCTGCAACCTCTCTACCGGCAAGGTTGAAACTATTGACGAAGCTAGCTTTAACTCGACAAAATACTCGAAAGACACTGCTAACTGTAAAAGCACAAATGCTAAAGTTGCAGCCTGTGATCTCAAGACAGGCTCAGTGGTTATGGTCGATAAAAGTAAAATCGACGGCGTGAACTACAGTAAAGATACTAGCAATTGTGCGGCTGCTGGCGGAAACGATAATAGTGGCGGCAGCTCAGGCGATTCTGGCGGTAGCAATAATGGCGGCAATAATAGTAATAATTCTGGCGGTAACGCTACGTCGCCATAGCTGATTATGATAGCTCATCTTTCTGGTGTGATCGCTGAAAAGTTTGGCGCTGGCAGCGTGGTGGTTGACGTTCACGGCGTTGGCTACGAAGTCAGTGTAGCGGCTGGCGATTTTGAGGCGGTGGTACTGAATCAAGACGTCAAGTTTTATACCTACCACCATGTGCGCGAGCAGGCGGAAGAACTATTCGGTTTTTCTAGTTTGGCGGCAAAAAAGCTGTTTGAAATGCTGATTACTGTTCAGAGTGTTGGGCCGAAGGCGGCGCTAGCGATTCTCAGCCTGGGCGATGCGGAACAGGTACGCAACGCCATTGCCAACGCTGACAGTGCTTTTGTGCAAAAAGCTGCTGGTATTGGCAAAAAAACTGCCGAGCGGGTGGTGGTTGATCTGAGCGATAAGGTTGGCTTGCCAGCGCATTACGGTCGAGCGGACACTCCGGTCCAGACTAAATTGAATACTTCTGACGAAGCTTTAGAAGCGCTGATGGCGCTGGGCTACACCTTGGCTGATGCCACTAAGGCTCTGGAAAATGTTGACACTAATCTGCCGACTGCGCAACGGGTGACGATGGCGTTGAAAAGCTGATAGACAATGAAGGTATTCGTAAACATTTTGCTTGTGCGATATAATTAGATAGTCATGGAAGATACAAAATTCTCTCTTAATCAAACGCCAATTAGTACTATTCTGGCCTGGGTAGAAAGCGGTGCAATTGCCATTCCGGAGATCCAGCGGCCGTTTGTATGGACGAGCACTCAGGTGCGAGATTTGATGGATTCACTATATCAGGGATACCCGGTTGGATATATTATCACCTGGCAAAATCCAGACGTAAAACTCAAAGACGGCTCAACTTCGCAGGGCAAGCGAATTTTGATTGACGGACAGCAGCGAATTACGGCATTGAGAGCGGCAATCAGCGGTCTGAATGTTGTTGATAAGAAATACAAGAAGCGCCGGATTGCTATATCGTTTAATCCTCTAACCGAGGAGTTTCGCACACGTACTAGCTCGACTGAACGAGGCAAGGAATGGATTAGTGATATTGCCGAGGTGATGGTCAACGGTTATGATACGCTGACGTTTGTCGACGAATATGTTGCCAGAAACCCAGGAACAACCCGCCAAGAGATTAACTCGCGACTGAATCGCCTTATCCAGATCAAAAATAAACAAATTGGCGAAATTCAGCTTAGTCCGTCGCTGGATATAAATATAGTCAATGAAATATTTGTGCGGATTAATGCCAGCGGCGTCAATCTCAGCAATGCCGATTTTGCCATGAGCAAGATTGCTGTGTACGAAAAGGACCCGGGCGATGAAATGGGTATGAGGTTGCGCAAATTTATTGATTATTTTGCGCATCTATCGGCTGCTCCGGATCAATTCAAAGACATAGCGCAGAATGATTCTGAATTCGCTAAAACAGATTATTTTGCAAAGATTGCTTGGCTCAAAAATGAGACAGACGATTTGTATGATCCAACATACAATGACATTATCCGAGTTGTTGGATTGACACAGTTTGCCCGAGGCAAGCTTGGCGATGTGGTGTCGCTACTTTCGGGGCGTAATTTTGAAACGCGGCAAGACGAAAAAGAGATTGCCGACCTGTCATTCCAAAAACTAGAAAAAGGTCTGTACCAATTTACCAATGAAAACAAATTCAAACAATTTGTACAGAATATTTTGCGCGGCAGCGGCTATGATGAACCAAATATGCTGATTGCGCGCAATGCGGTTAATTATGCGTACGCGATGTATTTGCGGCTGTTAGACATCGGCGAAAACCATGCTGACGCCAATTCGCTGGTGCGGCGGTTGTTAGCAATTTCGCTGATGACGGGTCGGCATTCTGGCGGTTTTGAAACGCAATTTGAACAAGATATCAAACGAATCCAATCTGCTGGTGATATGGCAAAATTTATTGCAACGCTTGAAGAGCAAGAATTATCAGATGTTTTTTGGAATTCAACTCTGGTGGACGAATTCGATAAGCCGACGACCAATAATCCGTTTTGGCACATGTTTATCGCGGCGCAGAATAAACTGTTGAAGCAGAGTTTTTTATCAAAGAACAACATTGCGCGCGATTTAGCAACCGACGATGTCCATCATATTTTTCCGAAGAATTATTTAGTTAAACACGGGTATGATAAATTAAAATATAATCGGATTGCTAATTTTGTGCATCTTCGTAATGATATAAATATCTCAGTTAGCGATTTAGCGCCGCGCGAATATTTAGGCGATATACTATCCGGAGGGAATAATCACCATAGCGATATCGTTAACGAAGCCGAGATGATAAACAACTTTGAAGACAACGCTATCCCAAAAATATTATTGCAAGCCGAGGTCGATGATTATGATGAATTCTTGCGGCAGCGGCAAGTGCTAATGGCAGAGATGGTAAGAGAGTACTACAAGACTTTGTGACGGCACTGAGCTACGTCTTGGAGATTGTCAGAGAATAGAAGAGTAGATGCTAATCTACCGACAGCGCAGCGGGCAACTGAGGCGCTGAAAACATAGGCTATATAATTGTAATTATACAACCTAGGTTGCAGCAGTACGTCTGTATATTGACTAAATATAAAAAATAAGTTATAATAAATAAGTTGTGAATATAGATATATCAGCTAAAACTCCTGGATGGTCTTCGTTGGAGAATTATGACGCTCCCGGCGGTTCGGTGATGACGTCTTCCGAAGTGTCCCATTCAAACGAATTGGAGCAGTATGTCTCACATAAGCATCTTGTAACATTATTTTATGACAAAGAACGAGCAGATTCTCTTGCTGCTTTTTCAGTTGATCTACTGGCCAAATACCCCGACTATCCATACCACCAGGCAGCTCATGGTGTGGATGTGATGCGTTCACTCCGGTTACTATTGACAGATATTATTCCAGCTGACAGTTTAAGTTTATATCAAAAGGACTTGCTGTTGGAGGCAGCTGCAGCACACGATGCTGGACTTGCGGTTGGTCCACCTCCATATGGATATCCCACTAAAGAACATTATGCTGTCTCATTCCTTGGCGAGCAATATGAACCTAATTCAGCTGAGTATGAGTTCATGGAAAGGGCAATTCTCGGGACGATCATTGGTCCAAAAGAGAGGGTTTGTCGTGATAGTATTGAGGCTAAATTGTTGCATCATGCTGATCTTGGCTATATCTGGGGAGCGAACAATCAGGACTTTTTGAATTACGCTACGAGATTTAGGGTCGAAGGATGTAGTAATATGTCATGGCAGGAGTTTCAGGAATTAGAGTCTCTGTTCTTGTCTAATTATCAGGATTATCTGGAAAATGACATGAGGGCATGTGGTGTTGCGGAGGAAGTGATTAAGTGGATGTTGAGTCGAGTTGAAGACAATAAAAAGTTCATTACTAGCGGGGAGTTGGGCGAACCTAGCCAAGAAGTGTTTAATAATTGGCCAACTGCTTGTGCTGATCGGTTGTCAATTCCTGGGAATGTTGGCAAAATTGCCCCTGTTGGTAATAGCGTATCTTTCTGAATGGTATAATTAGTTCATGGCAATTGAACGAATAGTTGATACCAGTTCACATGACGACGACGCCGAGGAGCAACGGATTGAGGTAAGTCTGCGTCCGCAGAGTTTTACGGAATACATCGGGCAGGAGCGGCTGAAAAAGAATTTGAAATTGGCGATTGCTGCTGCCAAACAGCGCAGCGAGCCGCTTGACCATGTGTTGCTGTACGGCCCGCCGGGGCTTGGCAAGACGACCATGGCGACGGTGATTGCTAATGAAATGGGCACAAATTTGCGTGTGACCAGCGGCCCGGCGATTGAGAAAGCGGGCGATTTGGCGTCGATTTTGACTAATCTGGCGGACGGCGATATTTTGTTCATCGATGAAATTCATCGCCTCGGCCGGGCGGTGGAGGAGATTTTGTATTCGGCGATGGAGGATTTCAAGCTGGATATCGTCATCGGCAAGGGACCGGCGGCGCGCTCCATCCGGCTGGACTTGCCGCGGTTTACGGTCATCGGTGCGACGACGCGGACGGGTAGTCTGGCGGCACCGCTGCGCGATCGGTTTGGGCATATTTACCGCTTGGAATTTTACGAGCCAGAGGATATTGCTAAGATTGTGACGCGGAGTGCAGCCATTCTGGAGTCGTCGATTCGGCGCGAAGCAGCGGATTTACTATCGACGCGGGCCCGCTTGACGCCGCGCATCGCCAACCGCCTGCTCAAGCGCGTACGCGACTATGCCGACGTCAATGGTGATGGCATAATTGATGTGAAAACGACAACGAGTGCGCTAGAAATGTTGGAAGTAGACGAGCTGGGATTGGACCCAGCCGACCGCAATTTACTACAATCAATCCTGGAAAATTACGGCGATAACCCGGTGGGGCTAACCACCATTGCTGCCCTGACCGGCGACGAAGCAACGACGATTGAGGATTTTTACGAGCCATATCTACTGCAAATTGGCTTCATCGAGCGTACGCCGCGCGGCCGCCGGGTGACGATTAAGGCGAAGCGACATCTCGGCAATACAGGGAATTTATAGTATACTACATGTAGTATAAACGAGGAGGTATCATGGACGATGACGATAGCCGCAGACCAGTCGCTTACGACGCTGAAGGACGTCCGTTATACACAGCTTCACAGCAGCAAGAGCAGGCTACTAGTGCAGAATCGGCTGTGCAGCAGACCAGCCCAGTATCAGTCACCGACTCTGGCAAGCAGGTAGTACATGTGGCGCGCTCAACCGAACCGATTCCGGTTCATATTTCCGAAGAGACCCGCCGCAAGCACGAGGAATCATGCCGTCTCTATCCGTGGCTTAATCTCAGCGAACACGAGTATGTTATCCGAATGATTCCGCGGCATAGCATTGGTATTTGGGGTCCGACGATAGCAATGATGCTTGCGATTATTTTGGTGTCTGTGTTTATGTTTTGCTATCCCGATATCGCCAAGGTGATTGGTATGCCGCAATCGCTGCACTCGCAAGTCATCTTTATTTGTTTGATGGTGATAAGTTTGTTTGGACTTGGGCTGTACATAGCGATTTGGGTATATATGCAAAATCGCTTTTTCCTGACCAACGAAAGTGTTATTCAAGAAATTCAAATAAGCTTGTTCTCAAAACGCGAACAAACAGTTAGCCTGATGAATATCGAGGACTCTAGCTACTCGCAAAAAGGTATTCTACAAACTTTATTTAATTACGGCTCGATTCGGTTAAGTACCGAGGGCGACGAAACAACCTATCGCTTTAGCTATGTTGCTGATCCAAAAAACCAAGTAGCGGTTCTTAATAATGCCGTTGAGGCGTTCAAGAATGGCCGCCCAGTTACGAATGATGACTAGCTGATTATTTCTTGTGATCGCGATTAGTCTTGGTGTAAGTATCTTCACGCTCCATTGAACTGCGTAGTGTGTAGCCAGTGCATCGATTTTCGTTATTGCAACCTGTTGATTCGTAGACGTAGTTGCTGCCGCTATTGCCAAGTTTTTTGCCTTTCGGATCGGTGAAAAGAGCAGGGTCGACGGTGCGCAGTGTTTTGCTGTCAATCGAAGCCGGATAATAGCCGTTTTTAGCGTAGAAATACTCTTCCAATCCGTAATACATCGCGTTGATAGCGACTTTACGCTGATTGTCGCGAGCAGTGGCATCGATAGTTGCTTTTTCATTAAAAAATAGCCAGCTGCCAACTCCAAGTAAAACTATCACCAGTAAAAGTTCAATAACTGTGAAGCCGTTTTGTTTCATACTTACCATTATACCAAAAACTGCGTCGCTCATGTATAATTAAAGATATCAGCAAGAAAGGGGAGATATGGCGAAGAAAAGCGAACCAAAAACATCTGCAGATAAGCCAGCGGCTGACGAGGGTAAATTAAAGGCGTTGGGTTTGGCGATGGAGCAGATTACCAAGCAATTCGGCGACGGCTCAATCATGAAGCTAGGAGAGGCTAAAAAAGTTGATGTCGAGCTATTGCCAAGCGGTAGTCTGAGCTTAGATTTGGCGCTGGGCGGTGGTTATCCAAAAGGTCGAATTATCGAGATTTATGGTCCAGAGTCGAGCGGTAAGACAACCTTGACGCTGCATGCTATCGCCGAAATGCAAAAACAAGGCGGGACGGCAGCCTTTATTGATGCTGAGCATGCACTTGATCCAGCATATGCTAAACGGCTTGGCGTTGACACTGATAATTTGCTAGTATCGCAACCCGACAACGGCGAGCAAGCGTTGGAAATTGTCGAAACGCTTGTGCGCTCAAATGCCGTTGACCTAATAGTAGTTGATTCGGTAGCGGCGTTGGTGCCGCAAGCTGAAATCGACGGTGACATGGGTGATTCACACATGGGTTTGCAAGCGCGATTAATGAGTCAAGCACTACGCAAACTAACCGGTATTATTAACAAGTCGAAGGCTACAGTAATCTTTATTAATCAAATCCGCATGAAAATCGGTGTGATGTTCGGTAACCCCGAGACAACTACTGGCGGTAATGCGCTTAAGTTTTACGCATCGGTGCGAGCAGACATTCGCCGAATTGGGCAAATCAAGGACGGTGATGAAATTCGCGGCAATCGCACGCGCGTCAAAATCGTCAAGAATAAGATTGCGCCGCCATTCCGCACGGCTGAGTTCGATATCATGTATAACGAAGGTATTAGCAAGACGGGTGATGTTGTCGATCTGGGCGTTCAGTACGGAATTTTGGGCAAATCTGGAGCGTTTTATAAGTATAATGATGCAACAATCGGCCAAGGTCGCGAAGCTACTAAAAAATACTTGAAAGAAAATCCAGAAGTCCTGGCTGAGATTGACGCTAAAGTTCGCGAAAAGGTTGCCGAACCAGAACCGAAAGATTAGAAGTAAAAAGAAAACAGCCCGCTAGAAGTATATTCGAGCTAAGTTTAGTGGTGTAGTGTCTTTGAATATCATGATAATTTATGCGAACTATAGTAGCTTGCTAGTCGGTAAATGGCCGCTTTTTCGGCTATAATAATGATATGGCTCAGCAGCAAGAACGATATACTGTGACGGCGCTTTCGCCGCAAGTCCGCGATTCGGATCGCGTCAATGTGTATGTTGATGGCAAATATGATTTTAGCCTGGATATTTCGCAGGTTGTTGATCTTGGAATTAAGGCTGGCCAGGTTTTATCGAAAGAGGAGCTAGCTGGCCTCAAGCAGGAAAGCGAATTCGGCAAGCTGTATGCTCGCACTCTTGAATATGTATTGATGCGGCCGCGCAGTAGCAGCGAAGTGCGCGATTATCTTTACCGCAAAACATTGGCTCGTAAATATAAAAATAGAAAAACTGGTAAGTTAGCGGAAAAGCCAGGTGTCGTTAAAACTGTGGCGGAGCGTGTTTTTGCGAAGTTGCAAGCGCGTGGCTATGTTGACGATCAAAAATTTGCTAACTGGTGGGTTGAGAATCGGCATCAGATTAAAGGCGTATCTATGCGAAAACTGCGTAGCGAATTGGCGGCAAAAGGTATAGCACAGACAATCATTGATTCGGTAATCGCAGATTCGTCGCGTAATGATCCCAGCGAGCTGACTAAAGTTATTGCTAAAAAACGCCGGCGTTACTCTGATGAGCAAAAGTTCATGCAATATCTAGCGCGCCAGGGGTTTAGCTTTGATGATATCAAAACTGCTTTGCGCCGAGAAGATATCTAATCAATATCTGAATTTTGTCGAGCCTGCTTTGGTTTGCGGAACGGATTGATGTAGCTACCGACTACTTCGTGAAGTTCTGGCTCAGGGGCTTTAGCTTGGGAATGAACAACAATTGAATCGTTATTGATCTCGATAATCTGGCTGCGATGTACCAAAATCTCAGTATCATTGAAACTACGCAGTAGCGGCCGCTTGACCGATAGCTGCATAATGAGAAACTGTGTGGTATCTATTGTGAAGTCGATGACTTTACCAAGTTTATGGCGTTTTTCGTCAAGTACTAGTTTGCCGATGATATCAAACTTTAGCTGGTAGACGTCGTTGACGCGCACAACGTCGGTCGGAGCTATGAATTGGTCGATGTCGTCGACAATGAAGCCCATATTGCTCAGTTCGCGGACATCGCTAAGCAACATCAGTGCGGGGTGTTGCTGAACTAGCGGTCCTGATACTTCGAAGGCAATGATTTGCAGATTGGCGGGATTAATGATTGCGCGGGTCGTGCGCGCTACCTTGCCGCCAGTTTGAATGCTGAATATTTCTGCATTGAGTACCGCTGAACCGAGCAAAATCATAGACTAAAACGGGTTTGTCCTATCGTTGGCTGGCGGCGGTGTGCTCGGTGCATTGCCAGCTGATTTTAGCTTGCGGATGCGTTTGATGGTAGTATCATCAAAACTAGCGGAGGTGCTAGCTCGCGGTTCTTCTGCTGGCGTAGTGAGTGTTTGGTAGAGCAGGATGGTAGCAACTGACAATCCGCCGGCAGCTAACATGAAAAACAATAAAAAGTGATACCGGCCAAAGAATTTAGCTGTCTTTGTGCCGAGAATGCGAAATGCGTCTGAGACTTCCATTATTTTGTATATACCTCCAGAGTTAGTGCGCTAACTGTGATGCCGTTGTTGTCGTCTTTGGCTAAGGCCAGGTTAGAAATTTGCATCCGGAAAAGCCCTTGTTCTAAAGAGCGCAAGAAAATGTATGCTTGCTCATAAGATACCGGATTACTCAAGTTAACAGTAGCGGTAACCGATTTGAAGCCGTCTGGCGCCGGTTTTTTAGTGTTCTTGGCGGTACTTGATGACGATGAGCTTGATGAGCTGCTGGATTTGCTTTCATTTGCTGAAAAATCGATTGAAGCGATTCTAATACCAGCGCTATTTGCGTGATTTTCGATGTCGCTGACAATTTGATCTTGATAATGATATTTCTTGCTGGTCGAAACGATTTGTTCGGCGCGCTTTACGTCATTTTTGCTGTTGTCTAGTTTCGATTTAAGGCTTGAAAGGGCTTGTAATTCGTTGCTAGAGGCTTGCGCTTCGGTATTGAGTTTGCGGGTTTCCTCTGCATATTTAACAATCTCTTGGTGTCCGAAGACGAAACTGCCTGCGCCTGCCGCCGCAATAACTAGTAAACTGACGATAAGCAAAATGCGGAATGTAGTTGGTTTTAGAACGAATTTCATGGCAGTACCTTCTTTGAATAGATTACAGTGTAATTTGCCTGAAATGTATTGTCGCCAATTTCGTGCGTAGCGTTTGATAGGCTAACACTGTCAAAAACTTTAACTTTATTAATAGACGTCTCTTGCAAGCTATTTTTGACTTCAATGGCTTGCGCGTACGAACTGACGTGGGTTTGAATTTGCACAGAAGCAGTTCCAAAAGTCGTCGGGTCGATTGATATGCCAGTGAGCGAAGCGCCGTTTGGCAACCTCCTGGCAATCGCATTTAGAATATCAGTATATGGCGCTTGAGTGTCAAGAATATATTTTGCTACCCGCAGGTTAGAACGATACTTTTCGGCATCGCTCTTGACCGAGCTGAAGGCTGAAGATTTACTTTGATTGTCATTTATGGTTTCTCTACTGGCAGACTGGTTGAATACTAGCATAAAATACGAGCTGATTAATTCAACTACGATAATCACAACAACTATCAGCGACATGACAACATAACGCATCAAAATTGAGTTAGCCCGGGCGGCCTTAATTTGCTTGCGTTCTTCGGGTGAAAGTAGGTTGATCATTTTTTTACCTCCGATGGCCGTACGCTAGCCAGACCAGCGACGGTGATGTAGCGCGGACGAAACTGGCGGTGCGGTTTCTCAAGCGACCCGAAATCAAGATCTTGCCACGGGCTAGCGACGCGGGCCGGTAAAATGAAAGCGTTAGTAAAGTATTCGCCGATACCTGGCATGTTTGCACCGCCGCCAACGATAAGAATTTGCTCGATTTTTTTATCCTCCGAAATACGTTCGCTGTAGTAACGGATGACCTTCTTGGCTTCTCCGACGATACGACCGAGGCTTGGTTTGAGGGCGGCTTCAATTTTGTCATGATCATCGCTTTGCCCGAGGCCGTTGAGGACTTTATACTGGTGAGCTTTTTCTAGCGACACTTGCATTTTACTAGCGATATCTAGAGTGAAGTTATTGCCGCCGACATTAGCCGAACCGGTAATGAGAATTGCTGAATCTTCCAGGACGGCGATATCGGTACTGGTGGCGCCGACGTCGATAACTAGCGTGGTACGATTGCCTTCCTCGGTTTTGGTCAGGATGCGGGCGACCGCATTCATGCTCGGTTCAACGGCAACTGGACGCAGATCGACTTCCTTGGCGACTTGCGTAACTGCATCAACCAGTGCGCGCGGTGCGGCCGAGACGACAACCATCAGGGTCTCTTTGGTGCGCTTAATAATTTCGTAGTCAGTGTATAACGAGTCTGACGGTACCGGTATATAGCGTTCGACTTCTAGCTGGGCAGCACTGGCAATATGCTTTTCTTCGCTCGCTGGCAGAGTAAAGGTGCGCGAATAAGTGCGGCTCGTTGGCAAGCCAATTACTACGTGGTTAGAAGGCAGAGAGCCGATAATGCGATCTCGAAACATATTGGCTATGTGCTCGCGCAGATATTCGTGATCATCGGTGTCGAGCGCTTCCTGTGTCTTAACCGGGTCAAGATCGACTGAGCCGTAGCCGCGAACGTCAGCGTGTTTCTGGTTGATGGCCATGACTTTAACACCAGTATAATTGATGTCGAGCCCGATGATCGGTTTGTCTTTGAAAAATAGTTTTACCATGGATGCCCTTTTCTATATACAGTATAGCATAAGTTTTATTGTTTAATACTCGTTGATAAGCCGGCAATTGGCATCATAACGCTAGCGGCAATCAGCCCCACCATGCCGCCCATCAGCACGATCATTACCGGTTCAATAATTGAGCCGATACTGTCGATGGCGACATCAACCTCTTCTTCGTAAAAGTCAGCCACCTTGACTAGCACGACGTCGGTTTGGCCAGTTTCTTCGCCGACGGCTAGCATCTGCGAGACGATTGGTGGAAATAATCCAGTTTTTTCGATAATCGTTGATAAGTTTTTGCCGTTTTCGACCTCTTTGGCGGCGTTTAGCAGAGCTTCCTCGTAAACAACATTGCCGACTGAGTGTGAAGTGACTTCGAGCGATTCTAGGACAGCCGCGCCAGACCCCATGAGTGCCGAAAACGTACGAGCAAAGCGGGCGACGGCTACTTTCTGAATAATGCTACTAATAGCTGGTATCTTGAGGACAAAACGGTGAAAAGCGTGCTTGCCAGCTGTAGTATTCAGCCAGCGCCGCAAGAAGTAAACGATAGCGATTAGTACTGGTATCAGCAAGTATCCTTTAGTCGTCAAAAAACCGCTAATTGACAGCATCACTTGAGTCAAAGCTGGTAGTTCGGCATCCTCGCCGCCAAACCCTTT
This sequence comes from uncultured Candidatus Saccharibacteria bacterium, assembly GCA_963535445.1. GTDB lineage: Bacteria > Patescibacteriota > Saccharimonadia > Saccharimonadales > Saccharimonadaceae > Saccharimonas. The sequence continues at coordinate 41,065 of CAUSWA010000006.1, forward strand.
AATCATTTCGCCGATTTGCGGGATGACAAACACCATTAAAACCAAAAAGGCCATAATAGTAATAACCAGCAAAACTAACGGATAAGTCATCGCTCCTTTAATTTTTTTGCGGATGCCAGCGCTTTTTTCTTGCTGAATAGCTAGGCGCCTAAGGATATCGTCAAGAATACCGCCAGCTTCGCCAGCACGCACCATATTGACATAAACATCGTTAAAAGTAGCTGGATGTTTGCTCAGGGCATCGGCTAGCTGCATACCAGATTGGACGTCTTTAATGATGTCGCCAAGGACTGCTTTGAGGGCCGGACTGTCTGTATGGTCATGTTGCGAAGAGAGTGCTCGCAGCAACGGCACGCCAGCGCTAACCATGGCGCTCATCTGGCGGGTGAACATCACGATGTCGTCGGTTTTAACTTTTTTCTTACCGCCGCCAAAACTAATACTGGCTAGTCCTTTCTTTTCAAGCGAGTCAATACTGAGAGGTGACAAACCTTGCTTGGTCAGGGCAGATAAAGCTCCAGGCCGATCGCTAGCCTCGATGTTGCCTTGGATGACATCGCCAGACTTATTAGTTGCGACATAGGAGAAAGATGCCATTAGGATTCCCTCGTAACACGCAGCACCTCGTCGAGCGTAGTGTTGCCGCGTAATGTTTTAACTAATCCATCAGATTGCATTGTAATCATTCCCTCCTTGATTGCTTGATCTTGAATCTGGTTGCTAGTGGCGTCGGAAGTTATCATTTTTTGAATTTCGCGCGACATGCCCAACACTTCGTAAATACCGACGCGCCCCTTGAAGCCGACGTGTCCGCACTCGTCGCAGCCGCCTGGGTGCGCTCGCCAGAGGGTGCGAATAGTAGTTTCGTCGGTGCCAGCTGGTGTGTCGCCGCCGACTTTTTGCTCGATGGCTTGTAATTCTAGATCATGAATATGTGCAAACGTTTGGTCTGGACGTAGATTGAACAGCGAGACTATTTCGTTGATTTCGTCTGGCGTCGGTACGTATTGTTCGCGGCAGTTCATGCACAGTCGTCGTACTAAGCGCTGACCGACGACCGCCTTGACTGTTGAAGCGATCAAGAATGGCTCGATACCCATATCCAATAAGCGTGGCAAACAAGTCGCCGCATTGTTGGTGTGCAAGGTTGAAAATACCAAGTGCCCAGTCAGCGCCGCCTGCACGCCTAGGTTGGCTGTCTCGCCGTCGCGAATCTCGCCGACCATGATGATGTTCGGATCTTGGCGCAGCAGTGCTCGCAACCCCGAGGCGAAAGTCATACCAGCTTTGGCGTTGGTTTGGGTTTGGTTGACGCCGGGGATCTTGTATTCGACTGGATCCTCGATAGTTGAGATATTAACTTCCGGCGTGTTTAGCATAGATAGTACTGAGAATAAGGAAGTGGATTTACCGCTACCGGTTGGACCGGTTACTAGAATCATGCCGTTTGGTTCGGCAATAGCGTTATTTATGATGGATAGCGATCTGCCCCAATAACCAAGTTGTTGCAACGTGATTGCTTGATTGGACTCGTCGAGAATTCGCATGACAACTTTCTCGCCGTCGGTAATTGGCAGAGTGCTAACGCGCAAGGCGTATTGTTTGCCAGCGACTTTAATTTTGAAGCGGCCGTCTTGCGGCACGCGACGCTCGTCAATCTTGAGGTTGGATAGAATCTTAATGCGGCTGACCAGTGCATTTAGCACGTTGCGCGGTAATTGATTGACTTCTTTGAGAACGCCGTCGATGCGGTAGCGTACTTGCACGAAATTCTCACGCGGCTCGATGTGAATATCTGAGGCCTGAGAACGGATAGCATATTCTAACAGCAAATTAACGGTTTGGGCGATTGGCGAATCCTCGGCGACGTCAGCTTCGGAGACTTTCTGATCTGAGCCGTCATCTTCACGCTGCACGTCAATGACTTCATTGAGTTCTTGGTTGACATCGCCGCGGTAGTTCTCTAGACACTGCAAAATATTAGAATGCGGCGCAATATATATCTTGGTATTGCTGCCGATCTCTTTCTCGATGAAATTAGTGGCTAGCACATCATCTGGATCATCCATCGCCAGGTGCATGGTACCGTCTTCGTCGATTTGAAAAATCACAGCATTGTATTGGCGGGCGATACGTTCTGGGATGCGGTTCAATACCTCGCTCGGAATATTACGTGGATCGACCTCAATGTAAGGTATATCGGCGTACTGCGCGAAAAGCTTTGTCAAGTCGGTCTCAGACACAAGCTTTGAATCTAATACAATATCTTGCAGCGGCCGCGAAGAACGCTCCGCCTCTTCCATTAGCGGTTTGAGAGTTTCTTCGGTCGCAATATTATTACGCGTCAGAATCTTGACCAGAGTATTATTTAGGATCCTCATAATTCTTATGCTAATTGTAGCGCATTTTATTTGGAAAAGCTATCATTGCAGCGCGGATTGGTAAAGGATGTGTGAATCAAGTATAATAACAGAGATATGAAGCGAACTTTGAACACACAGACGGCGCAACTCGCCGGCGAAAAAATTTCAGTTAGCGGCTGGGTGCACTCGCGCCGCGATCACGGCGGGTTAATTTTTGTTGATTTGCGTGATCATACAGGTTTATTGCAACTAGTTTTTAATTCTGATGATCCGGAAATGTTTTCACTTGCTGAGGAGCTGCGCGACGAATTTGTCGTTCGCGCCGAAGGCATGGTGTGCGAACGCGCGGCTGGACTAAAAAACGATAAAATTCCGACTGGCGCAGTTGAATTGGTGGTCGAGAGGCTGACGTTACTTAATCGCGCCGAGACCTTGCCAATCCAGCCCTTTGCCGAGGAAAACCAAGCGGGCGAGGACTTGCGTTTTAAGTATCGTTACCTCGACCTGCGTCGTCCAACAATGCAGCAGATGCTGAAAAAACGTGCTGAAATGTACCGGCGCATCCATCAGTACATGGATGACCGTGATTTCATTGAGATTCAGACGCCGATTTTGGCAAACTCTAGCCCTGAGGGCGCGCGTGATTTTCTGATCCCAAGCCGTCTGCAAGAGGGCAAATTTTACGCTCTGCCGCAAGCGCCGCAGCAATTCAAGCAGCTGTTGATGGTTGGCGGCGTGCCGCGATATTATCAATTGGCGGCGTGTTTTCGCGATGAAGATCCGCGGGCTGATCGACTGTACGGTGAGTTTTACCAGCTGGACTTGGAGATGAGTTTCGTTGAGGACGGCGAGGAAGTTCGCCAGGAAGTCGAGCCGCTGATGTGTCAGCTGGCGACTGATTTCGCCGGCAAGAAATTGCTGGATTTGAGCGATCTATCAGTAGGCGACGGCCAGCCAATTCCGCGCATTTCCTACCGCGACGCCATGGAGATGTATGGCTCGGACAAGCCGGATCTGCGTTTTGGCATGGAGCTGATTGAACTAACCGATGTCTTTGCTAACACCAAATTTGGCGTGTTCAAAAACGCTGAGTGCATCAAGGCGATTTGCGTGAAAAATGGCGCTAGCCTCAGCCGTAAGCAAATCGACCAATTCACTGACATTGCTAAAAGTGAAGGGGCGGGTGGTTTGGCTTACATCACCTATCAAGATGGCGAAACGAAATCGCCAATTACTAAGTTCTTGAGCGAAGCAGAGCTAATGGCGATTAAGCAACAAACTGGCGCAGTTGATGGCGACGCAGTCTTTTTCGGCGCCGATGCTCGCTCAGTCGTCAACGCCGTGCTTGGTCGTCTGCGAAACGAATTTGCTGCTCACTTCAACCTGAAAAAATCGGATGAGGTAGCCTTGGCTTGGATTATCGACTTTCCATTCTACGAGTGGGATGACCGCGGCAAGAAGCTTGACTTTGGCCACAATCCATTTAGTATGCCAAAGGGCGGCTTAGAGGCGCTGGAATCGGCGACGACCGATACTGAAAAACTGGCTATCGTGGCTGACCAGTTCGACATGGTGATGAATGGCTACGAAATTTGCTCCGGTGGCGTGCGCAACCACAACCCAGCAGTGCTATACAAAGTGTTTGACCTACTTGGCTTTAGTGAAAGCTACGTCGAGGAAAAGTTTGGCGCCATGCTAAACGCCTTCAAATACGGCGCACC
>CAUSWA010000007.1:0-40593 GCA_963535445.1 uncultured Candidatus Saccharibacteria bacterium
ACATCGATACCCCATTTGTCGGTCTCGGCATCAACAATCTCCTTGATCTGCTGTGAAATCTCCTCACGCTTGGCCAAGAGATCGTCCATATCGACGTTACCGGTGACGTCGCGCAGGGCAGCCTGGGCAAATTGGCTGGTGGCATAAATGTAGTTGGTCGTCTCCAGCACCGCCTTTGGCGCGTTAATCACTCGGAAGTAGACCACCGCGTCAACGCCGACGGTGACGTTGTCCTTGGTGATGACTTCTTGTTTCGGCACGTCAATCGGCGTCGAACGCACGTCGACCATCATCATCGTCTGAAAAATCGGTATCACCACCCTTAGGCCCGGTTCGCGCACGCCAGTAAACTTACCCAGTGTCAGCACCACGCCGCGCTGATATTGGTTGACAACCTTGATACCGCTCAGCACATAAATAGCCACGATGACTAAAATTACTATCATTATTTCCATAAATACCTCCTATTTATATAATGATATTCTAGCACCAAAGCGGTATAATAACCATATGAACAATAATCAGCAAAACGCGAATCCGCAGCCGCCAGTTTCACAAACAATGCCAACGATGCAGCCAATGCCCGACCAACCGCCGCAAGCGACACAGCCGTTACCTAGTCAATCACCGCAAATGGCAAACCAACAGTTAGCAGTAGAACCTGAGGCGGAGGCGGTTACAAACCCCAACGACGCTCCTAAAGGTATTATTCAGCAGCATCGAGAGTTTGTTAATAGTAGTAATAATATTGTTTTTCATCTAGCGCGCAGTACAACAATTACCCTGATTGTTTTCTTCGTCGGGGCTTTTTTGATGTTTATTGCTCGCATGCAAGACGAGCCGTTTTTTGGACCTGTAATAGTTAATCTTTTCTTGGTACCGTTTTGCTTGACTCTCGGGACAGCTCATTCACCGTTAGCGAGGCTGCGGCTATGGCGAATTGTAAGTTCAATCATGCTGATGCTGAATGTAGGCATGCTATTCATGCATGGTTTATTTGGTATCGCAAAGGACAACGACACCAGCCCTGCAGTTGGTAGTATGCCGCTGTGGATGCTGCCTGCTGAAAAATCCTTGATCACAGTATTAGCGTATATGGTATTTATTATTCCGCCAGCCATTATTTTCTTAGTTACTACGCTGAAGTATTCTAAGGCTACTCAGCTAAAATAGGCTGTTCACGTTAGTAAATACTTATAATCAGTCAAGCTTTGAATATGTGCTAAGTAGGTTGACATAATACCCCCAGGGGGTATATAATGACTTTATGGATACAGCAGATATCAAGCGGCGAGCTCTGCACCGCATAAAAATTATTTTAGGGCAAATGCGCGGACTAGAGAAGCAGATTGCCGACGACGCATATTGCATGGATATTTTGACGCAAAGCCTGGCGCTGCAAAAGTCGCTGGCATCGCTCAATAAGCTCATTCTGGAGCGGCATTTGCGCACGCACATTGCTGACAAAATAGCCTCGGGCGATGAAATCCAGCAAAATGAAGCCGTAGAAGAGCTACTTAATCTATACGAGTTAAATAATATAAGGACGAAATGATGCACCACGAATCTCACCCTCACTGCAATACAAAAACCTCAACCAAACACATGGCATTAGCAGCGACTTTACACTGTTTGGCGGGCTGCATGATCGGCGAAATGCTAGGCGTCACCATCGGCACGCACGCTGGATTTACACCGCACGCCACGGTAATTTTGGCATCGGTTTTGGCATTTACATCTGGCTATACTGTATCAACTATCCCGCTGATAAGCGCTAAGTTATCGTTCATCAAAGCCTTCAAATTGGTTTTCGTTGCCGATACGTTATCAATTCTGTCGATGACCATCGTTGACAATGTTATCATGCTCGTTGTGCCAGGCGCCATGAACAAAGACCTCACTCATCCGATGTATTGGACAAGCCGGCTGCTATGCATGACTGCCGCGTTCCTAGTGTCGTACCCTGTTAATTTATATTTATTGCGCCGCGGCAAGGGTCACGCGCTGACTCATCAGTATCACCACCATAATAAATAATAACGGCGCGCGGATAAATTCCAAGGAGCCTTGGCTTTTTCCTTGCCAGCTCGCCAGATTTTTAGTACAATCATAAGGTAGTTTTGTGGCTCTTTAGCTCAGTTGGTAGAGCAGAGGCCTGAAGAGCCTTGTGTCACTAGTTCGAGTCTAGTAGGAGCCACCAGTAAAATACTCTCCCCGCCGGAGAGTGTTTTTCTTTAGGCTAGAAAGCAGGTATAATAATTTTAATGAGAAGTATTCAGCGAAAGCAGGCATCTTGGAGCGGGCCGATAATTTTCGGTGTAGTCTTGGTAGCGGTAATTGTCTTGGTGTGCGCAGCGACCTACTTTACGTTTCGTTCATCGGGTGGCTACACTGCTGTTAAATTACAACCAGCTCGTGAAAAATTCCCTGATATTCAGGTAGATAGGCTGTCGCCGCTACGTGTTCGCGCTGTAAATATACTTCGCCAGCAATATGGCAATCCGCAGCCTGGCCCGTTTTATAGCCAGGGCGAGAAGCAGGATTGGTGCGCAAATTTTGTTAGTTGGGTCAGCCGCCAAGCTGGCGCGCCGCTAACTAATCCGCATAGTGGCGGTTGGCGTATCCCAGGTGTGCGCAGTCTCGAGACATATTATCGCAACGCTGGTAAGTTCCGTGCTGCAAATAGCGGCTATCAGTTGCAGCCTGGCGACGCTATTATGTATGATAACGCCAGCCGTCATGGCGAGCACGTGAACTTTGTGCTCAAATACGACAACGGCAAGGTGACGACTATTGGCGGTAACGAGGGCGGCGTGATTAACATTCAACAGTCGGATCTCAGCCGCGACGGACCGATTCGCGGTTTTGGATTGCTAGAATGATGGCGCACATTTCAATTTCTTAACCGTATACGGTATGATAGAATTATGTTCAAAAAGTATATCAAGAAGAAGCTTCAAAAGTATGTCGTTAAGTACTTTGAGCTGCATCCGCATGTCAGATTGATAGTTGTTGCTGGCAGTGTTGGCAAAACTAGCACCAAGCGTGCTCTCGGCAGATTATTATCGCAGCGTTTTCGCGTCCGCATGCACGAGGGCAATCATAATTCAGAAGTGTCGGCGCCATTGGCGATTCTCGGCATTAACTTACCAGAGAGACTACATAGCCCATTGGCGTGGCTAGGTGTTTTTAGGGCAGCGCATCGCCGCGTTTATAGTCCAGCGGATGTCGATGTCATTATCCAAGAGTTAGGTGTTGACCATCCAGGCGAGATGATGGATTTTGGCACTTACTTGCGGCCGAATATTGCGCTAGTTACGGCGATAACACCTGAACATATGGAATTTTTTGGTTCAATTGAACATGTGGCTCAAGAAGAGCTATTTGTCGCTAAATTTTCTGAGTATACGCTGATTAATCGCGATGATATCGACGGGCGATTCGCAGATTTCTTGGAATCGGCGAACTTTAGCACTTACGGTACGACTGGGCTAGCAGAGTTTCGTTTTGAGCAGCAACAGCTTGATGAAAATGGTTACAGGGGCACGGTCATTGCCCCTAACGATATTCGTTTTCCCGCTACTATTAAAGTAGTGGGCGAGCATAGCTTGCGCCCGATCATGGGGGCGGTTGGCGCGGCGATGATGCTCGGGCTGCCAGTGGAAGACATTATACGCGGCCTGTCGCTCCTCAAGCCAGTGCCGGGGCGGATGAATCTGCTGCGCGGCATTGGCGGCGTGACTATTATAGACGACACTTATAATTCTAGCCCGGCAGCGGCTCAGGCGGCGCTGCGAACTCTATACGAGTTCACTGATGTACCGAGTCGTGTGGCTGTTTTTGGCGATATGCTAGAGCTTGGCGGTAGCAGCCAGGCCGAGCACGAAAAGCTCGGTCGCATGTGCGATCCGAGTCTTTTGTCGTGGGTGGTAGTCGTCGGCGTGGCGGCGACGCAGTATCTAGCACCAGCGGCCCGTTCGACAGGCTGCCAAGTTCATGTGGCGCGCAACGCTATCGAAGCTGGCGAGTTTGTCCGTTCGATAACCGAGCCAGGGACGGTAGTGCTAGTCAAAGGCTCGCAAAACGAAATATTCCTCGAAGAATGTGTTAAGGTGCTCTGCGACATGACCGAGGACGCTGAATTAGTCCGCCAAAGCGATAAATGGCTAGCTATCAAAGATAAATATTTCCAGCAATTTTAATCGTGTGTATAATAGATTTAAGTTAAGGAGTAAAGGAGCAAGCTAGCAATGAAACAAGACGGTGCGCCAAAGAAGCCGAAAACCACTAAAAAGAGAGTCTCTGACAAGCCCAAAACCAAGGCCAAAACCGAGACCAGTAAAAAAGCTAAAGTTTCAACAAGCACAACAGCGCCAGCGTCAGTAGCCGCCGAACAATTCGCTGCAAAATCCAATGCTGTAGCAGAACAGCCAGCTGCCGCTCCGGTTGTCGCTAACCAGACTGTGGCTCAACCTATAGCTCAGCCAGCGTTGCCGCCGCAGATGGCGATGGGCCAGCGAAAGTCTAAAGCAGGCTTGATTATTGCTATTTGCGCTGCAGTATTAGTTGTGCTGCTGGCGATTGCTGGCGCTACTGCCTATGCGTTTTATCAGAAACCAGAAAATGTCTTGCTTGATGCAGTTAGCAAATTGCCGCTCGCTACCAAAGTCTCGACCAAAACCACGGTGAACTCAAACTTTTCTTATGAAGCCGACGGCGTGAACATTAAGTTCAAAAAATTTACATTTGATACTGGCGCTGAAAATACGCCGAAATTTGACGCAAATGCCGAGTTGGCTTTGGAGGTGAATGGCAAGGAATTGTCTCTCAAGGCTAGCGGTTTGGCAACTGACAACGGTACAGTCTATTTCAAGGTTGACAATATCGTATCAAGTATCAAGGAAACGTTGTCTATTCTACATCAAAAGTTGCCAGCTCAGGCTGAAAAACACCTGAAAAAGATTGACGGTAAATGGGCAAAATATTCGCTAGCTGATGTTCGCAAACAGGATAAAAAATCAGCTGACCAGCTACAATGCGTGATTGATGCTTACAAAAAATACTCCAAAGATGACAAAGCTAAGCATCAAATTTCCAGCGTTTACAAAAAACATTCATTTATAATTATCGACAAAGAAGTTAAATCGCAAAATGGTAATTTTGGCTACGACGTATCAGTTGATGACGACAAAGCGGAAGCTTTCTGGAAAGATTTTCGAGAAACCTCTTTTGCTAAAAGCGTTGAATCTTGCGCGCCGAACGTTTCGTCTTCGTCGTCTGATACTTACAAGTCTGCCAAAAAAGCCAAATCAAAAGCTGACGCTACCATGACCGTTTGGGTGTCGCAATGGTCGCATGAACTGCGCGGCGTTGACGTTAAGGCCACTAACCTTAAGACCGATAGCCGTTCCGACAAAAACTACAATGTTAGCGCCAAAACAGTTATTGATTTTAGCAAAGGTTCACAGGTCACTGTTCCAAGCGACGCTATAAGCGCTGAAGAGTGGGCAAGCGCAATCAGCCAATCTTTTCAGTCTGTAGCTGGCGGTAGTTATTTATCTGCGCCAACCGTTGATACTGATAATGACTTAGAATATAGCGATTACGACGATTAATTACTAGAACCAGCTGTGTTTTATCTGTTATACTGATAGTTGATGAGACACTATAACCCTTCTGAAATTGAGCCGAAATGGCAGCAAATCTGGGCGGATGACCAGCGTTATCATACGAACGAGTCAAGCGCCAAGCCAAAATACTATGTGACGGGCATGTTTCCGTATCCAAGCGGCGCAGGCATGCATACCGGTCACTTTATGGAGCATTCCATTGTCGATGCGGTGGCGCGTTTTCGCCGGGCGCTCGGTTACAACGTAATGTATCCGATTGGCTGGGATAGCTTTGGTTTGCCGGCCGAGAATTACGCTATCAAAACTGGCCGCAAACCTCGAGAAACTACAGCTGACAATATTGCGAATTTCAAAAAACAATTGCGCAGTGTCGGTGCTAGTATCGATTGGTCGCGCGAGATCAATACCAGCGACCCAGAATACTACAAATGGACGCAGTGGATATTTACTAAGCTGTTTGAAAAGGATTTAGCCTATCAAAAAGAATCGCTGCAATGGTGGTGTCCAAAAGATAAGACAGTTCTCGCCAACGAGCAGGTGATTGACGGCAAATGCTGGCGCTGTGACTCGGTTGTTGTCAAGAAGTCGATGAAACAGTGGTTCTTCCGGATTACTGCTTATGCCGAGCAGCTGCTTGCCGAGCTGCCAGAGATGGATTGGCCCGACAAAATCAAAATTGCGCAAACTAACTGGATTGGCAAAAGCGAAGGCGCTGAGATCACTTTTCAAGTTGACGGCAGCGACGATACGATAACCGTTTTCTCGACGCGTCCTGATACGATTTTTGGCGCAACCTTTTTGGTATTAGCGCCCGAGCATCCATTAGCGCGCACGCTGCTGACCGATGAAACGCGTGAATTAGTCGAGAACTATATTAATGATGCCGTCAAGAAATCAGAGATTGAACGCAGCAACGACACCAAAGAGAAAACAGGGGTTTTTAGCGGCAGCTATGCTATCAACCCGGCGACCGGCCAAAAGATTCCAATTTGGATTGCCGATTATGTTCTGGGGGGCTATGGCACTGGTGCGGTGATGGGTGTGCCAGCGCATGACGACCGCGACTTTGCTTTTGCCGAGAAATTCGAGCTGCCAGTCGTTGAGGTCATCGAGAGGCCCGAGGATGACATTGACACCGACGCTTGCTATCATGGCGAAGGCGTTCTAGTGAATTCTGGCGCTTTTGATGGTACGCGCAGCGAGGATGCTCGCGAGCAAATTGTCGCTTGGCTCGAGCAAGAGGGTAAAGGCAAGTTGCAAATTACTTACAAAATGCGCGATTGGCTAATCAGCCGCCAGCGCTATTGGGGCGCACCGATTCCGATTATTTATTGTCCGGAGCACGGTACGGTACCAGTCCCGGAAAGTGATTTGCCAGTATTGCTGCCGGATGTCGATGATTTCCAGCCGCGCGGCGATGGCAAATCAGTCTTGGCGGCGCAAGAAGACTGGGTGCAGACGACTTGTCCAGTTTGTGGCTCTCCAGCTCGGCGCGAGACCGACACGATGGACGGTTACGCTTGCAGTAGCTGGTATTTGCTGCGGTATACCGATCCGCACAATGCGCAGCAGGCTTGGGCGCCAGACAAGGTAAATTACTGGGCGCCGCTCGATATGTATGTCGGCGGCGATCACGCGACGGCCCATTTGCTATATGTGCGCTTTTGGACGCATGTCTTTCGCGAGCTTGGGCTGACAGATTTTGCCGAACCAGTAAAAAAGCTGGTTTACCATGGTTTGATTCAAGCCGAGGACGGCCGCAAAATGAGCAAAAGCCTCGGTAATGTCGTTGATCCGCTCGAAGTCATCAACGCTGGCTATGGCGCTGACGCCCTGCGCACATTTGAACTATTCCTGGGGCCGATTAACGAAAACTCTAGCTGGAACAGCCGCGGCATTGCTGGCGTTTATCGTTTTCTTAATCGCTTGTGGACGCTAGTGCAAGAATTTGATGACAGCGACAAAACTGGCACGTCTGATGTCCAGAAGCTTGATGCCATTATTAATTCTACTACCAAAAAAGTCACCGATGACATTCATCGGCTCAGCTTTAATACGGCGATTGCAGCGCTGATGGAGTGCGTGAATGATTTGTACAAATTGAAAGTGGCGGGCTACAGCGAAGATTGGCGCCCGCATCTCAAAACGCTAGTGCAATTGGTACAGCCGTTTGCGCCGCACATGGCTGCCGAATTGTGGCAGCAGCTTGGCGAAACTTCGCAGCTTGATTTTGCCGCTTGGCCTGCCTGGGATAATGCTAAAATTGTTAGTGACAGTTTGCTCATTATCGTGCAAGTCAATGGCAAATTGCGCGCGAAACTCGAGGTCGCTGCTGATGCTAGCGAAGAACAGATCAAGGATCTAGCGCTAGCCGACGCCAACGTCCAGAAATTCGTGCTGGCTGAGCCGAAGAAGATTATCTACGTCAAGGGCAAGCTCGTCAATATTGTGGCGTGATTCCGTCCTTGCAAACTTACAAATGGCAAGTAGCGTTTCTGGCTCTATAGCTATTACTTTGTTGGATTTTCGACGCCAACGGGCGTAACATCGACGGTGCCGTCACCGTTCAAATCGACATGATACATGATTACTTCTGCGCCTGGGTGTGGTACGACGCTGATCTCGGCGGCGGCTTCATTGACAATGCCGTGTCCTAAATCGCGCTGCGGGCCCGTCCAGCCTTGCTCTTGTCCGTATTGATCGACGTAGGCGGTAGCTGCTCCGTTGACGCTACTACCTTCTGGAACCTCTATGCGGACGATCGCCGATTTATCGAACTCCTCGGGGTGTTCGCTATATTCGTCGACCAACTCGACAGCTTTCTGTTCGGCCACAGCTGCTGGGTTAGGTGTTTCGGCGCTACTGGCTCCGTAGCCGTCGATGCCGCAACCAGTTAATGCTGCTGCGCTCAAACTTATAACAGCGGCGGCAGTAGTAATTAATTTCTTCTCGGATTTACCAACGTTTTGTTCATGACTCATATCTTTATTATAGCATAACCGATATAAAAAGTCAATAATTAAAATACGATAACACTACAATGTCAAACACTTGAGAAAAGCCTCGCTTTAGCGTATAATACTACTAAGTTTATACAAACCGAGAAGGAGAACATTTCATGGCACAGCCAAAGAAACAATCAAGTCCTCGCAAGACTGGCATGCGTCGCAGCCATCTTGTCGAGAAGTTAGCCAAGCGCGTTAACGGCCATTCGCCAGTCAAAGTGTTGATTGGCAAGAAAAAATCATCAACCAAGCAGAAATAACCGTTTCAAACAAAAACGGTGAGATAATAAAAGGAAACAAACGCGAATGGCATCGAATAGACACCTTGGTCGGATTGTTGCGCTGCAAGCGCTATACGAATTGGAATTGCGCAGGCAGTCTGGCGATACTAGTGCCGCGTTAGACGATATCTTGAAGCGCGACGTCGAGCGTTACCGTTCGGCGATTGACGACATCGCTTTCGTAGAAGGATTGGCCAGCGGTGTTGTTAGCCAGCAGGCGGAACTTGACCAGCAGCTGCAGCCAATTGCGCCCGAGTGGCCAATTACGCAGATAGCGCGGATTGACAGGGTAATCTTGCGGATTGGTCTGTACGAATTACTGCACCATCAAGATACTGTGCCGCCGCGCGTCGCCATCAACGAAGCGATTGAGCTAGCTAAAGCGTTTGGTTCTGATAATTCGAGCAAGTTTGTTAATGGCGTACTGGGTACTGCTTATCGCAAATTTGTCGAGGAAGGGTCAGATAATGCCAAAGCCGAAGGCCAACAAAGGCAAGTTTGATCATATACGCAAATATTTAACAAAGTCGCGTTCGGCGTCTATCCAAGAAATCGTCCGCGAGCCGACCAGCGGCGGCGTGATTTTCCGTCACGGCGAGTCGGGTATCGAGATTTTACTGATTCAGGATGCCAAAGACCGCTGGACAATTCCCAAAGGCCACATCGAGGAGGGTGAGACGGCCGTGCAGACTGCTCGCCGCGAAATTGGCGAGGAAGCTGGCTTGCACGACGTCGATATGCTAGGCTGGCTGGGCAAGATTCATTTTCGCTATCGTCGCCTCGATAAGCTCGTCTTGATGACGACGCAAATTTATTTGGTGCGCGTTCGTACTAGCGGCGATGAAATCCAGAAAGAGGATTGGATGAAAGGCATCAAATGGTTCCCGTTCAACGAGGCGCTCGAGCTAATCGAATACGAAGATATCGCTAAGCTAATGCTGAAAGCTAAAACGCGGATCCGCCAAGAAAACTTATAAACTTACAAAATACGAAAAGGAGGAAAGATGAGTGGTATGCCAACCGGGCCGTACCAAGATTGGGCGAAGCAGAAATTAGGTTTTGAATATAACGATATTCAGCTTCTGATTACTGCTTTGACACATCGCAGCTACGTCAACGAGCACAAAAAATCGGTGAGCGAGCACAATGAGCGCTTAGAATTTCTGGGTGACGCCGTGCTAGAGCTGGTGGTGACAGATTATTTATATAAACATTATAGCGAGCCGGAAGGTATCCTGACTAGCTGGCGCGCGGCGCTAGTTAACACCACTAGCAACGCTAAATCTGGCGAAGAGCTTGGTTATGAGCCATTGGTGCGGATGAGCCGCGGCGAGAAGCATGGTTCCGAGCGGGCGCGCCATCAGATTCTAGCCAATGCTTACGAAGCAGTGATCGGTTCGATTTATTTGGAGCGCGGCTATGATGCCGCGGCGGCCTTTATCGAGAAGCATACTATCAGCAAACTTGACGGGATTTTAGAGAGCGGCTCTTGGCGCGATCCCAAAAGCCATCTGCAAGAAATCAGCCAGCGCGTTGACGGTGCTACGCCAGTCTACAAAGTCATCGCCGAAGACGGCCCAGACCACGATAAGGTTTTCACGCTCGGCGCTTATGTTGGCGACAAACTGATGGGCAAAGGCATCGGCCCTAGCAAACAAGCCGCCCAGCAGCAAGCCGCCCGGGCAGCGCTGGAAGAATATAAGAAGCAGCAATAAAATAAAAGCGCCTGTTTTCAGGCGGATAAAATTATTTAATAGTAGTCAAAAATGTGATTGCCCGCAGCCGGACTGCGCAGGAGCTCAAGCTCAACTGCGGGCAATCCGGGTGCGGAGGGGGGCATCCTACTTGATATCTCTGGTACAGAAGGAGCCTACTGTAAACGATATTATGAGTATCTCATAAACCGCAAGCGAGAGCCCGCCCATGAATGTCAAATAAGATACCGTCTGCTGAGCGGCGATCAATCGCCACGTCTCAGCATGGGCAACTGTGGCCACGGTGACCACAGTCCAAAAGAGCCACTCGTGACGGCGGTCCTCCACCAGCCGAGCGGCAGCCATAGGGGTGACGATGGCGATGGTGATGACGAAGGTGGCGAACATAGGTTTCTCCTTTCAAGAGAAAACGGTCTTGCTCAGGCAGGGGCTACTTCTCGCCCCTTACAAACCTGGGCAAAAAGCTTGATACTTATATATCACGCATGAATCCCCATGTCAACGATTTTCGCAATTATTTCGCAAAAATTGCAAATTTTAAGTATTTTTGAGCCGTTTTGGCCGTTTTTGCGCCCTCTAGCGGCGTTTTCTGCCTGAATTGGTCAATAGGCTCGACTTGAACGAAAAGGCGTCTAAGCGGCGGCTTAGGCGCTTTGTTGACATTTTACCTGTAACACGCTAGAATATGACAGAAGTAACAATAGTACTAACGTGAAGTAAAGGAAGTTTTAATTTTATGCTCGCAATTCGTTTGCAACGTTTGGGCCGCAAGGCTTATCCGGTATACCGTGTCGCCGTCCAGGAGGCGCAGCGCCATCCATCAAGCGGCCGCGTGGTTGCTTATGTCGGTAGCTACAACCCGCATACCAAAGATGCCAATATCAATGTCGAGGCTGCTCAAAAATACCTTGATAACGGCGCTCAACCGACGCCGCGCGTTGCGAAGTTGCTAAAAGAAGCTGGCGTCAAGCTGCCGAAATGGGTTAAAGAGTTCCAGGGCGGCAAGGCTAAAGCGGTCAAGAACGCTGAAAAGTTGCGCAAGAATCAGCCAAAAGAAGAGCCAGCTGCCGAAGAGACAGAAGCTCCAGCTGAAGCCTAACGCTTTTAATCACGAACTAGCGCGCTCTAACTGTATGGCTGGGGCGCGTTTTTCGATTTCATAGCAAAAGCATGTTACAATAAAAGTACGATAGTAACCGTGTGACCGCAAAGGAGGAGATACCGTGGGCATGTCGACCATTGACCAGGAATTTGTCGAATATATCGTAAAATCACTAGTAGGACATCCAGATGACGTGGTTGTTGACCGGATTGTCGACGAGAAGGGCGTTTTGCTGACGCTAACTGTCAATCCAGAAGACTTGGGCCGAGTGATTGGCCGCCGCGGCTCGACCGCGCAAGGGTTGCGCACGCTACTGCGGGCGTTGGGTGCTAAAAATACTGCTCATTACAACCTGAAAATCGTCAATAATGACGACCGCGAGGACGCCGATTCGGCTGCAGTGGATAATGATGTGGAAAACGCCACTAGTGATTCTGTGGAAAATGACGCAGAAAACGCAGAAACCGAAAGCGATTTCGCAAAAAAGTCGCGCCAAGAGCTTGCAGAATTAGACGACCTTGATATATAATCATAAGTAAGTTCATGCGAGAACCCTGAACTAACGAAAACAAAGTACAAAAGCTCTACTGCGAGCAAACCGACAAATGGTTTGAGAGACTTATTTGTGCAAGAAAGCCGTCTTTTTAGGCGGTTTTTTTGTTGAGGCGAAATTTCGAGAAGGCGAGCGTAATCTATTATATGAAAAGCCAAACGTGTCGATTATAACTATACAACTTTTTTGTAAAAGCACAAATATATAGATAAAATATAACGTAGTAGAAGTCAAATACTATTAGGCAATAAAGTCTAGATTGCGGCAAATTATTGCAAGACATGAAAATAGCCCGCCGAAAACGTGCTCAAGCTGGAACTGGGTGTTTCAACCCAGGAGATGCAAAATCTGCGTCTTGAACCAGGTTGAACCAATTTTCAGCGGGCTATTTTCGTGCGGGCTCAGTTGCTTCTCAGGCCACCCAGGCCTGAGATAAACCCTCTCCAGAAAGCCGCACGAAGCGGCCATCCGTTGAGAAGAGCCCTAACGAGTCTCGACAGAGCGTGCAGATACACACGCTCAAGAAGGGTAGGCTTCTTGGGGTCGGCGGTCTTCATGACCGTGCTCCTTCCTCTTTGCTCAAAGCAAGGGCGACTTTCGCCCTAGGGTTACTTTGAGCAAAAGTTGATATATATATATCACAGATAGACATCCGTGTCAAGACTTGCTACACTATAACAGATGAGAAAAATTCAGGTGATTACCTTATTCCCAGAAATGTTCGCTGGCGTGTTCGGCAGTTCTATGATGTGGAAGGCGCAGAAAGACGGCCACGTTGAGCTTTCGACGATTGATCTGCGCCAGTTTGGATTGGGCCCGCGCCGCACGGTCGACGATACGCCGTACGGCGGCGGCGATGGTATGCTGCTGATGGTCGAGCCGCTATGGAATGCGGTGCAGCAGGCCAAACAGATTGACCCTGGCGCCAAAGTTTTAATCATGACGCCGCGCGGCCAGCGTTGGCGGCAGGCGTTGGCGCAGCAATACAGCGAAAGAGAAGATGGTTATATTGTGATCTGCGGGCGCTACGAGGGTTACGACGAGCGAATCATGGCGCTGGTCGATCAAGAGCTTAGCGTCGGCGATTACGTGTTAACTGGCGGCGAATTGCCGGCGATGACGATTATTGATTCGATTGTGCGGTTAATCCCTGGCGTACTTGGCGGCGAAAACAGCGCAGCGATTGAGAGCTTCAGCGACGGCGAAACGCTAGAATACCCGCAATACACCCGGCCCGAGGAATGGCAAGGTTTGCGCGTACCAGAAGTGCTACTTAGCGGGCACCATGGCAAAATCGCCGAGTGGCGGGCAGCGCACAGCAAAAAGGCTGGGAAATAAAGCGATTTTACCAGCGCCGGGCAGGCCCAGCCAACGTCAACTAAACTAGGAAACAAAATACTCCTCGCCAAGGCAGAGGAGTATTTCATTGTTGTGGTGGATTTATCGGAGAGCGATCGATACATTTTTGTGTTTGTTTTTGTAACTTCGCTGTCTATACAATATACGTTTTTGTGTTTAATAGCAAGCATTTTTTGGACAAAAAATAAAAAATCGTGTGGAAAAATGCTATGCTAATAATATGAAACAGTTTATAGCTAGTATTTTTCCGCCAACAATTTTCAAGAAGCGCACACAGTATGCGGCGCTGGCAGCAGGTTTCTGGACTATTATTATAATGTTGGCGCAATTGTTTAGGTTCGAGAAATTTCCAAAAACTTTAGAGTCGCTGGGGATTGGCGACGGCGCTATCGCTGCGATTGCTATAGTTCTGCTAGAATTTATTTCTTTGCCATTTTTGTTGTCTATGCCGCGGCTGAGTAGGATAGAGCGGCGAATATCAGGTGCGTGCACATTGCTAGCGCCTGGCGTTTGGCTGGTGATTAGCGCGGCTGTGCTGATGAGCGGCGGGCAGGAAAAAGTTAGTTTGTTTGGCGCGGTAGCGGCGCTGCCGGGGGTGGCTAGCCTGCTGCTGTCCGGCGCGTGGCTAGCAGCTGCGGCGTATTTGACTGCTAAACTGCGGCGGCTAGATTTGAAATAACGGCGCTCTAGTGATATATTAAAGTAGGCGCGATGGGGTGTCGCCAAGTGGTAAGGCACTGGGTTCTGGTCCCAGCATGCGGGGGTTCGAATCCCTCCACCCCAGCCAAGAAATAATGATATGAAGACAACTACTCCCCGCATTCCGAGTGGTTTCAGCGAATACCTGCCAGGCGACCAAATAGAGTTTAATCGTTTGCGCGACATTATTCGCGAAACTTATGAGCGCTATGGCTACGCGCCGCTGGACACGCCAGATATTGAGCTGAGCGAGGTATTGTTGGCGAAAGGCGGCGGCGAAACCGAGAAACAGATCTATCGGTTCGAACGCGGCAAGAATGATTTGAGCTTGCGTTTTGATCTAACGGTACCGCTGGCGCGCTATGTTGCTGAACACGAAGGCCAGCTGGTTTTCCCGTTCCGGCGTTACCAGATTGGCAAAGTGCACCGTGCCGAGCGAGCTCAAGCCGGGCGTTTCCGCGAATTCTACCAGTGCGACATTGATGTGATTGGTTCAGAAAGCGTGGCGGCCGATGCGGAGTTTCCAGCGGTAATTAACGATATTTTTGAGCAGTTTGCTTTCGGCGAGTTCACGATTCACATCAATAATCGCTTGGTATTGAACGGCTTTTTCGCTGGAATTGGTTTGGCCGATGTATCGGCGGATGTACTACGAGTAGTCGATAAAATCGAGAAAATATCGCGTCAAGATTTTATGGCGGAATTACGCGAGCTAGGCCTTAGCGAAAAGCAAGTCTTGCAAGTAGTTGCTTTCACAGAAATTAGCGGCAGCAACGACGATATTTTATCACAGCTAGAATCAATGAAAAACGAGATCGATTCTGATGATTTCGCGCTTGGCACGGCAAAATTGCGCGAGTTGCTGGCGATGCTGCGAAACATGGGCTTGCCAGAGCAGCGTATTCAGTTAGACCTACGGATTGCGCGCGGACTGGATTATTATACCGGCGTAGTCTACGAGACAACACTTGATGATTATCCAGAGGTTGGCAGTGTTTGCTCGGGCGGACGCTACGATAACTTGGCCGAGAACTATACGCGGACACGTTTGCCAGGCGTTGGCGTGTCGATTGGTTTGTCGCGCTTATTCTATAAACTACGCGAGGCAGGCGTCGTGTCTAGTCATCGCCAGACATTGGCGCGCTGTATGGTGGCGTCTTTTGACGATGCGCAATTCGGCGAGGCGCTGCAAATAGCTGCCGAGCTGCGGCGAGCTGGCGTGGCGACAATTCTTAATACCGAATCGGTGCCGTTAAAAAAGAAGCTGCGCTATGCTGATCGTCTTGGTATACCGTTGGTAGTCTTGATTGGCGAGGAAGAAGTACGCGGCCGTTTCGCGACAGTGAAGGATATGGCAACGGGTGAAAATAAGCCCATTCTCCGCCAGCAACTAGTTGAGGAGCTGCAACGATAAGGTGGCTTGGCTGGTTAAGATAATCGCCGACTGGCTGCTGATTCCGTTAGTGCTGCTGGCTTTGTATGAATTATTTTTTAAGGTTGAAAGTAAGCGCCGCTATGAAATTTATTCTCGCGTGCTGATGGCTGGGCTGACGTCTTATGTGGTTGCTAAAATCCTTGGGCTAATATATCAGCCTGAACAGTTGCGTCCGTTTGAGTTGCTTGGCGTTAATCCAGGGGCGGCTTATCTGAATAATCCGGGATTTCCGTCGGATCACGCGCTTTTTGCGATGTTTTTGGTGCTGGCAGTCTGGTACGCGCTGCGTCGCCGCTCGATTACTATAATTATGCTAACTATAGCGCTGCTAGTTGGCGTTGGTAGAATATTAGCGCTGGTGCATACGCCGCTTGATGTCGTCGGCGGTATGGCGGTGGCTTGCTTGGGGGCGTTGTGGTACGTGGATTGGCCTAATGTTAAGCTTGCATCTAGCAAAAAACGCAAGAATGTAGTAAAATAACTCAGTAAGATGACTAATGTGGAGAAACCTATGAACAACGCAAACGAGACTGCAGCGGTGAAGCTGGAGCCGTTTATTCCGATGGACAAAAAGGACATCATTCGAGCTGCTATCTATGGAGCATTCGCCGGTGCAATACTAACGGTGTTGTATATTTTGGTTGGCCGGGTCGCGTCGGCGGTGATGTGCCGCGGCGATAATGATTTATGCCAGAATGCGCCGCTGTATGTAGCAATTTTTTCGGTAACTTTGGTGTCAATCGGCGGGTTGATACTGTTATCGCAGGCGCGAATTTACCGGCCGTTATTTATCGTTATTGCTTCGATAGCGGCTCTATGGGGTCTGCAATCATATTTAGCGCTCTTGCCGTGGTATTGGGCGATGGCGGCGATGACGGTAATTGGCGCGTTGACGTATGCGATGTTTACTTGGCTGGCGCGATTGCGGTCGTTTATACTCTACTTGGTTGTATCGATTGTGCTGATTGTAGCGGCTCGGTTGATTATCGCTGGGTAGCTGGCGCAGAACCGTTATTTGCGGTATGCTAGCTATATGGAAATAATGGTTTTGCTTATAATTTTAGTGATAGTCATCGCAGCGGCTAGCGTGGTTATTTTTGTGTTGATGCAGCAGCTGAAGCGAGGGCAAAATAACTCGGCGGTAGAGCTGATTAAGGGCGATGTTGTTGAATTATCGCGTTCTATCGCTAATTTGCAGCAAACAATGAGCGACAAGCTTGAACGCTCGCAGCTGTCAACTCAGCAATCGGTGCAAAAGCAGCTCAGTGAAAGTTCAAAATTGGTGGCTGATGTCACGCAGCGCTTGACCAAGCTCGACGAGACCAACAAGCGTGTCGTTGATGTGGCGACTGATCTCAAAACCTTGCAAAATGTTCTACAAAACCCCAAGCAGCGCGGTGTTTTTGGCGAATACTATTTGTCGAGTGTTCTCGAAAATATTTTGGCGCCAGGGCAGTATCAGACTCAGTATAAGTTTCGCGATGGCGAAATGGTTGATGCGGTGATTTTTCTTGATAAGGGTCAGATTCTGCCAGTTGATAGCAAATTTAGCCTCGAAAATTATAACCGGATGATTGAAGCTAGCGGCAAAGAGCGCGAGCAGCTAATGCAAAAAGTCAAAGCTGATCTGAAAGGGCGCATCGACGAAACCAGCAAATATATTCGTCCGAGCGAGCATACTATGGATTTCGCATTTATGTTTATTCCCAGCGAATCGTTGTATTATGATTTACTGATTAATAATGTTGGCCAGGGCGGCAGTTCGCGCGATCTGATTGAGTATGCTTTTCGCGAAAAGCACGTGATTATCACTAGTCCGACAAGTTTTATGGCGTATCTGCAAACGGTATTGCAAGGTTTGCGCAGTTTGCAAATCGAGGAGCAGGCTAAGGATATTCAAGTTCGTGTCGGCAAGCTCGGACAGCACATCGCCAAATTTGAAGAGTATATGCAAAAACTAGGCAATAGTCTCGGCACGACGGTCAATCATTATAACAACGCTCATAAAGAGCTCGGTAAAGTTGATAAAGACGTGGTGAAGATCGCTGGTAGCGATTCTTCTGTTGAAGTATTGGTGCTTGATCGTCCGTCGTCTGTTGATAAGAGGTAAAGATTTTGGCTATCAAAATATCCCGCCGATAGACGGGATATTTTTGTTAAGAAAGCTAAGACTTAATCTTTCTTTTGCCGGCCAGCAACCAACACATAGAGGTTGGCACCGACAGCTGCGCCCGCTAAAGCGCCAACTAGCGACTCGAGCGAGAAGCGCGAATTGACAACTTCGTTAGAGCCAGCTGAACCAGTAGTGAGCTCCTTTTCGGTCGAATCAGTCATCGCTAGCGCAACAGCCGGGTTAAGGCTAGCGCCCTTGACGTAAGCGACGTGAGGAATCTCAACTTTATTAGAAGCCGAAGATGTTGCTTTGCTTTGGTAATCGGCGATTGCTTGGGTCTTGGCGGTCGATAACAAATAGCCAGATGTCAAAATACCGACTGCCAGTGCCAAGCCAACGCCGAGCGCCTTGCTGGTATTGCAAGTTTCTTCGCGCGATAGAACTGCTGCTAGTCCGAATAGGAAGATAGCGGTGCCGACCATCTCAATGCCGAATATCGACCAGTTCATGCTGCTAAATCCGCTAAAGCCGAAGTTGATCGAGCCGCCAGTAACCCAGTTGGTGACAATTACAGCCAGCATAGCGCCGATGAATTGGGCGCCCCAGTAGAATGGCAGCAGGATTGTCTTGAGCTTGCGCATAGTCCACAAACCAAATGTTACGGCTGGGTTGACGTGCGAGCCCGAGACAGCGCCGATGCTCATCACTAGCATTACTAGCGTGAAGCCGACAGCTAGCGCGCCAACGCCGCCGTCTTTGAATGTGGTCAAAGCAACCAGTGTCAATACAAACGTACCGATTAGTTCGGCAAAGATTATATTTATGATATTTGATGGGAGCTTGACGCTGCTGCGTTTAGTTGTCGTAGGTTTGGCAGCGGCAGTTTCCTTCTTTGGTGCTTCTACTTTTTCGGCAGATACTGTACGAACAGTCGTCTTGCTGGCGGCCGTTTTCTTGGCGGTCGTCTTCTTCTTGGTAGAAGCGGCTTTTTTAGTAGCCATGAATATTCCCTCCTTTACTGAAATATAGACATAGTATAACACAAAAATATTTTGGGTTGTATACATCTGTTATAATGATGATATGGGACGTTATTTTGAACAGACAGAAAGCCGCAGCGAACTGCAGCAACGGATTGCTGCCGACTTGCGGGCAAAAGCAGCGCAGAAGGCAAAGCAAGAAGGCGAGCCAGTTCCGGGTGTTAGCGGCGAGCTAATCGAAAACTCAGAATATTTGAAAGGCACCAAGGCTACGACAACTCTAGCACCAGCTTGGGTGTTTATTGTGCTGATGGCAGTTGGCGTATTTGTGTTATTCGTATATCAGGTGAATAAGTAGGTTAGCAATGGATTTCGAGAAAGTTTTACAAGTTTTATCAGCGCGGGCGGCTCAGTCTAACCACCCGCAAGAAGTATTGCGCGCTCCAGAAATCAAAGCGCTATACGACCACATCAAGACTTTGCCAAGCGATGAGCGTGGGGCTTTCGGCAAGCGCGTCAACGAGCTGAAAAAATCGCTGGAAGTGGTCATAGAAGTTCGTCGCCAGGAGCTCGACAAAGTCGATTTGCCGCCAATCGACGTGACGGCACCGATGGATATCAATGCATCGCAGCCTGAATTACTGCCGAGTGAGCGGGGCACGATTCACCCATTGATGCGAGAAATTGACCGCATTTCTGACATTTTCAATCGCATGGGCTTTGTGACGGAAGAGTCGCGTGAGATTGACGATCAATTTCATATGTTTGAGAGCCTGAATTTTCCGAAAGGCCACCCGGCGCGCGATGATTATGACACGTTCATGACCGAGGAAGCTGATGCTAATGGCGACCGCTTGATTGCCCCAGCGCATACCTCGACCATGCAAAACCGTGTGTTGAAAAAATATCATGGTAATTTAGAAAACGGCGAGGCGATCGCCGCCATCGTGCCCGACCGGGTGTTCCGCAACGAAGACCTGGACGCGCGGCACGAGCACACGTTCTACCAAGTCGAAGGCGTGTATGTCGCCAAGGGCGTCAATGTTGGCAATCTCATCGCCACGCTGCAAGAGTTTTTGCAGGAATATTACGGCAAGAAACTTGACGTGCGCGTCAATCCGTTTTACTTCCCGTTCACCGAACCGAGTTTTGAATTAGCGCTGAGCTGCCCATTCTGTGAAGGCAAAAATCCGAATTGCAAAGTTTGTTCGGGCGAAGGCTGGATCGAACTCTTGGGCTGCGGCATGATTCACCCGAATGTGCTGAAAGCTGCCGACATCGATCCGAATGAGTACACCGGCTTTGCCTTTGGCTGCGGCATCGACCGCTTGGTGATGATGAAATACGGCATCGAGGACGTGCGGCATTTTGAGAGCGGTAAGTTGGACTTTTTGGAGCAGTTTTGATTCTAAGTGACGGGTCGGACAACTATTCTTCGTTGAATAATTATTCGTATAGTAATTTTAATTATATCAAGAAAAGTGGACAGTTTTATAACCTATACAGATTTCATAGACCAAAATTTAGTCAGCAAGGGAACGATACTCATTATCAGCAAACAAACTCCCAGCGCCTGCTGCCTGATACAAAGCATCTACCGCTAGAAGTGCATCATGCTGAAGTGTCGGCTTGCCGTTAATGGTATCATCATAAAAATCTTGCAACGATTCCGGATAACCCTCGTCTGGCGCGTCGTATAGGAATGTATCCTGTAGTAGCTTCTTCTGCTCAGGCGGAATATCATCAAAAAACTCTGGATGAAAATCATAAAACCATTCAAGACGGGTTTGTAATTTTAGATATCTATCGTAGTTCATGACTATATTATATATAATTCAAGGAATGACCCCTCTCTGAATGTGGAGAGAGGCATCCTTGAGGACTATCTCACTCCTCGTCCTCCTTGTCGTCGGAGTGGTACTTCAGCCAGCTAGGCGTACCATCGTTGTACATGTAGTACCCATCGGAGTGCGGTTCGCCAGAGGTCTGTCCGTGGTGCATGTGCTCAGGCTGGTCGGGGTCGACAACCCACGCCTTGTCGCCCGGGTTGGGGACGAGGTAGTTAGCGATGTCGTTCAGATCGCGCCGGTTCGGCATGATCATCTCCTGTCTACTCAAGGATGGCTGCATCTCAGCCTAGAGTGTATGATATAGAATAGAATAGAATAGAATAGAATATGTCAACCATTAGCGTCTTTTGACAAAGAAGATTTTACTAGAACATAGATTAAACCAGCAAACTGTATATTCACTCTCGTTTTTGTCTATACTGAAATAAAAACAATCAACGTCCACGTATCATTTCTTGTTGGTCAGCTAGGCAGGCGACTCTACAATCCCATGCAAATATCCCGATAAGGCCGCGTGACAACTTCTGCCGACTCGAGGCCGAGTTTGGTTTCAATGTCACTAATCATCGCCAGCGCACTGGTCTCATCGTCCGACAAAACCTCAACTTCCACGAACGTCCCAGCGTCTTTGATTTCGTCTATGGCCACCGTTGCCTGCGAAAAATCAGAGGACTGGAACGAGCGACGGTATTTGTTGACCTCGACCAGCCGCACCATACCGAGATTTGTCAGTAGCTGCTTGGCGGTCGTCGCGTCCCCGGGTTGAATTGGCAGGTTTGTCTCGGGCTTAATGATCACATCATTCGCTGTATGTGTCGCAGTCGTCGTCGCAGGCTTATATGTC
This sequence comes from uncultured Candidatus Saccharibacteria bacterium, assembly GCA_963535445.1. GTDB lineage: Bacteria > Patescibacteriota > Saccharimonadia > Saccharimonadales > Saccharimonadaceae > Saccharimonas. The sequence goes on from CAUSWA010000007.1 coordinate 21,567, forward strand.
ACCTCGGCAAAACCATCGCGCTGGCGAATCCGCAAGCATTCAACCGTCTGCATGAAATCGACATCAGGACGAGAATAATATGTATCAATTTCGTGGCGGCTACTCTTTGGCTTAAAACCGAGGTCTTGCAATTGCTTGATTAATTCTTTTGCGTCACCGGTTAGCTGGCGTTTGCGTTCGATTTCTAGTAGTTTTTTGGTCATTTGGTGGCCTTTCGGGTTCTTATCTAGCACTGTGTTTACCTAGATAATTAATTCATTAGCGCGAATAGCAGCGGCGATTCGACGGGTAATAGTGCTCATAAATTAAGGATAGAGCAGTTTGCTGCATCATGCAATAACTATTTAGGAGAGTGTTGTAAGGTTTATGCTATAATTAAGTTATAAAGGTTATCAATACTGCAATCCTTGCTGGATATCAACGGCCAGTAAAAAGCAAAGTTCGCTTATGAAAGGTGTAAAAATGTCTGTAGCGCTCAGTAGCAAAAAGATAATACTAATCGTAATATGCGTGATACTTGCGCTGATAGCAGGATTCGCGGCTTGGGCATTTCTGTGGCCTAGCCGTAGTGCCGACCTGCAGAAAGCTGATATCCAGCGGCGCGATTATGGCCAATCGGTGGCAGATATCCAAAAAATCATTGCCGATGATACCGCCAATAATGAGGTGCGGCCAGATTGCCGGCCGATTTTGAAGACTCACGGCAAAAAAACTGCTCGAGCAGTGATGATTCTTCACGGCGTTAGCGCTGAACCTTCAGGAATGGTTGAGCTGGCAGACTGGTTTTACCAGGCGGGCTACAATGTTTACGTACCGCGAGTGCCGCATCACGGCATGAAAGACAATAAGCTCCACGGGAAAGTCCGCGCCAGCGAGTTGGTGAAGTTCATGGGCGACAGCGCCGGGCTAGTCAGCGGTCTGGGCGACGAGCTAGGTGTGATCGGCCATTCTGGCGGCGGCACGCTGGCAACGTGGCTGGCGCAATATGGCGATGGACTATTCTCGCGGGTATTACTGCTCTCGCCGTACTATGAACCGGACGCTTCTAAAGCACCGAAGTGGCAAATGGCGCTGCTGCGCAATGTTTATGGCAACCATTTGCTGCCAGATCAATTCTTTGACGGCAATTTGTCGTACCGGGCGCTGGCAAATTATGTCATTATCAAGCAGAATTATCGCAATGATTTGAAGGCTGAAGGTTTGAAACATCTCGGCTTGATAATTGGCAGCGAAGACGATTTGATTGATAAAACCATGGCGCTGAATATCGCCGAAGGCATGGCTAAGGCCAGCGGCGCTGAATTTACTTACGAAACGACGCCAGCTTATATCGGCGCTGGCCACGAATTAATATCACCAGAAGACAAAGTTGTTAAGAAGTACAAGGAAGAATTGTACAGCATGTACCTGCGGGTGTATGAGAAATAGTATTTAGTAGTTGCGTACTATCAGACGGTTTCCATTTTTGGCTTAGTTAGGTGGAGGTCTGTTATAATAATCTATTGTGACTGCGCGTAAAGTAAAGATATCCACGAGACCGCTTAGGAGTGCCATTTCTGGCGACAAAACCGCCAAACCGCGACTGCATAAGGGGCGTCGCCGAAAAACACAGTCTGGCGGCCAAGCCATGCTTGCTCGTAATATTAAGTATCATCATGCTGCGCCCACCCGAAAAATGATGATTAAAAAGCCATATTACGACGCCATCATGTCGGGTCGTAAAACCCTGGAGGTTCGCGTTGGCTATGGCAGTATCAAGCGCTTGCAGGCTGGCGAGCTATTGCAGCTAGAAACTAGTCATGAGTCTGGCGCGGTACAGATTAAGTCGATTCGTATCTACGATAATTTTGCTAAGATGCTGGCAACTGAGGACTGGCGGCAAATTGTACCGCAAGCCAAAGATAGAGCGGAAGCGCTTCGGCTTCTTCAGAAAATCTACCCGCCGCGTAAAGAAAAACTCGGCGTGTATGCTATTGAAATTGCAAAAGCAGAGAGCAGTACTATTCAGTGCATGTCCTAATATTTCATTTCATAGAGTGATTCTAGGCTATTTCAAGAATCATTTTATCTAGTAAATTAGTAATTGTTTTTTCTTCTGCTAATTTATGCCAAGTTTTTTCACCAGCAACAATGCCGATTTCTGAAATATACATATCGATATTTGGAACGTTCATTTTCCCGTCGTTGTACGAAAAGGATTTAATGCGGCGAGAAATACGTGCTAGAGCTGTTTTTTCTAGCATTTTTCCGACAACTTCATGGTATATGTCTCGTAGTTTGTCTCTGTCTGCTAAATTGCTAAGTGCGGCAAAGTCGCAAATACAAGACGTATTCTGACCAATTTGTTTAGTACACTCACTAAGGTTATAATATCCCAAACGAACATTAGCTATGTCGGATACTGTACCATGAATGACAAAAGCCAGATAATAAAATAAAGCTAGCAGCGCCGTGTTGCTATTAGGTGGTTGACTAAGAGCGCAAGAGATACGGCTAATCGACGTAGTAGGATCTTCGGTCTCGTACAGGAATTTGTGTTCGGCAAGCTGACTAATAATAAGTGGCTGGTCGATTTCTTCAATTGGTTGCCAATCGTTTTTGTTTAATTTGACCATGTTATGTTGGAGCTTATCAAGATCGTTGCAAATAATCGTACAATCATTTTCTGCGGCGATTTGACTCATGGCTAGGCTCAAAGACTCGTTATCTGTAAATACTTGAAGTTGTTGTAAATCATGCGCCAGATTAACTGCTTCTTCTGTATATAAATCAATATCAATAGTGATAAATCCTGTACTCGAATAGTGCGTGCCGAGTGCAAAATAATCGATCTGCCGCAATAGTCCGGATTGTTGCATAATCTGCTTTAACTTAGTCATCGCTAGATGCTCGTAGATATGCGCCTCGATGGGCGAAGCAGCTTGTTTACAGATAAGGATTCGTTGCATGTTATCTATATATTATCACAGAGAATATGGACAGTTTATCGACTTGTCCGGGTCGGAATGGCTAGCGCCGCTTGCCGTTGCCGCTGCGGCCGTGGTAGTTACGACCCTTGGTGTCGTGCTCCTTGCGGTTAGTGCCCTTGCGGTCTCTTCGCAGGTTGCCGCTACGCTGGATAGCGTTGTTGTGCCTGATGTTGCACTTCGGACAGTAGCACTGCTGCCGCTTGAGCCCGGTGTCGGGGCACTTGCTGCTGCGAACCATGGTGTAACTCCTTCTGGAGTCGGGCGAGATGATTATCTCGCGAAGTGGAGTGTCTCAATCTTAATGATCTTGAGTGAGACGCTGGCTTCTGCAATTACAAAAGCTGATATATATATATCAATACTAGAAGAATATGTCAAGGGCTTTTAGCTGAATCCTGTTATAATTATTGGCAATAATCTTAAGAGTGAAAGGATTTTGCCATGGATAAAACAGTACTATCGCTAGCGGGAGTGCTGTTTGTTTTGGTGATTTTTCTATGGTCTGAGCTGAGTGATTTGAAGAAGCGGGTTGCGAAATTAGAGAAAGGCAAATCGGCTAAAGGCAAGAAAAGCAAATAATACTTTTTAGGCGCCGCGACGGCGTATTTTTGCAATTAAGACAATTTTGTGGCATCATAAAAGATAAATGATTCAATATGAAAGGAAATTAGAATAATATGAGAGAATTACCACAATATCCCCACCCAACTTGGCCAGACGCTATCATAGGAGCTCAGAGTGGGAATGCAGCCACGAATATGCTGAACGATCTAGGAAAACGCGTAGAAGCTGGAGAGGCTGGCGCGCTTGCCGCCCCTATTCCTCCAGAATCTCTAGAAATAATCAATAATCCGAATGGAAGAGTAGAAGAAAGAGGCGGACAGACTGGCGAATAGTCTCTGAATAATAGAATGGAAAAAGGTAAAGACATAGGCGCAGATACGGGGAAGTCCCGTGAAAGTCCTGAATCTTGTGCGAGTAGGCTTGCATGTGAGCTCAGGAGGGTTGATGAAGCTATAGACATGCTGGGAAGAGAGCTTGTGGCGGCAGTGACACAGCGAGAAGCTGTTCTAGGAGAGTTGGGTAGGTATGCGAGAGAAAATGGCTTGGATCCAAGTGATTATTATGATGGCAATATAAACACCGCATCGCCGAGTGATGAATAGAGTTTTGAATGTAGATGCTGCCTCATTTTTGCACAAATTTTACACTTTGATTATACTGCTGAGGTGGTGAGCTAGTACGTTTGCTTGCATTTTAGTATAGTTTGTGTTATAATAGAAAGAGAAGTGATAAGAAGGAGCAATTGTAAATATGTCAAATCGTAACAGTGAATTTGGCGATATAATGCCCATAAGCGGTAACCTATCACACGAAGACAGAATGGCAGCGTTGGGGGCTTTTGGTGATGGCGCTAAACTGATGAGTAATCCAGACGGCAGCTCATATTTGCAGCTTACTGATGAGCAGCGTGGTGCTCCTTGGCAAGGAGGGTATATGCCTAATTCTGTGGATCCAGAGGCTGGTGCGCGGAGTAATGAGGATGATAATTCTCAGGCGGCCTCTCCAGACACACTCTCTGAAAAAGCTGCTGACCGACGTGCTTTTTTGCGAAGCAGACCAGGGTATTTTGGCGGTTATTTGGCAGGTCTTGCGAACAAGTTTGATCCGTCCTCGTTTGAATTGTAGACTAACGATTAGCATAGCAAATTCGTAGATTAAATGTGTTGGCTTTGCTTGCGATGATACTGATGTCGTCTAGACAGGCCAGAATAGCTGCTGAATTTTTCTACGAATGTAGTTGCTGAATTACTGATTTGGTTTTTGACTACCCAATCACTTCGCTCTGACTGCCATACTTAGCGATGATTTGTGTTGCTTGCGCCACGTCGTTTACGTTGTCTGGCGTAGCAATTGCGTGCCAGCCATCACTACCTAGCAAAATACCCAAATCAAGCAGCATTCGGTCGATGTCGGGCGCTATCGAAGGCTCATCAGTATAAGATATGCTATGCAAATAATCGGCAAAGCGTTGATTCAGATCGGGCGAGCACAAATCCCGGGCGACGGCCTGGACACAGCGGATAATGTCAGCAAATTGGATTGGCCCCGATTGTACACTGAGATGCAGCGTATTAGTGACAGACATGTCTTCGGCGTGATATTTGATATGATTGTCATCAGTATAGGCGCCAAATTGGAGGCTAAGCTTTTGGCTGATTGATAAGTTCAAAAAGTGCATGTATTCATAAAATAGCGGCAATGTTTCGGGTCGTTGCTGGCGGAATTGCTGAGTTAGCTGAAAGGATATATAGAGTTTGCGTGGAATTGCTGACGGCTGGTTAGTCGAGTAAATTATACCGCTGATTTGGCTAGTGCTGCTATTTAGCCGCTTAATGTTGTCGATGTTTTGCCATGGCCGAGAGTCAAGCTGTCTTAACTCGTGCATCATTCGGCCGCTGTCGGCAACGTATAGCTGGTTCGGCTCTTCGGCCAGCAGACGGTACAGAGCTAGCGAAACTGGTTCGTTGTCCATCTCGCCGAAATCAGTCGGCAAGGTTAATATCTTGTTAGCTAATCGCGTGGCATCGACCGAGTGCCAAATACTCTTAATAATGATAATGCCGCCAGGGTAAGTATGTCCGTCTAGCATGTAGTCGATTAGCTGGTACTGGCCTTGCTGGTACATGAATTCGGCCGCCGTCGCCAGAAACATATGCTCGTATAAATGAGCTAACTGCGTGCATGGATGGTGTTTAACCATAGTGATGCGCTTCATTATATTAATTATAGCAGAGAGTTAGAGCTGATGCTCTTTGATGCGGCAGCGAACGGTTTTCACCGGCAATTTTAGCTCGCGTACGATAGTGTTATACTATATGTAATATGAAAGTCAGCCTAAACCTTATTAAACAATTGATTAATTTTGAATTGCCGCCGGTGGATGAGTTGGTGGCGCGGGTCAATCAGCAACTTGGCGGTGTCGAGGGAGTGATAGACCTTAATGCTAAGTATGGCGGCGCGCGGATCGTCCGGGTGGTTGAATGCGCTAAGCATCCTAATGCTGATCGCTTGAGTGTGACCAAGATTGATGATGGCGGTGCGGTGGCGGATGTGCCGCGCGATGAGAAAGGCCTGGTGCAAGTGGTTTGCGGCGCGCCAAATGTACATGCGGATATGTGGGCAATTTGGTTGCCGCCAAAAAGCACGGTGCCAGCAAGCTTTGACGACGACGAGCCATTTGTATTGGACGCGCGGCCGCTGCGCGGCGTGCTCAGCCAAGGTATGTTGGCGGCGGCGGACGAGCTGGATATCGGTACGGATCACGAGGGAATTGTTGAGATTAAGAAGCACGACGTGCCGGCGGGTGTTGAGCTAACGGCGGGTGCTGGTTTCGCGGAAACGTTTGGTTTGGACGACTATGTGCTGGATATTGAAAACAAGATGTTTACTCACCGGCCGGATTGTTTTGGGCAACTTGGCGTGGCGCGCGAGATTGCTGGGATTTTTCATCAGCAGTTTGTCGGTCCTGAGTGGTATAAATCAGACCAGCAGTTCATGGGCGCTGAGGGTTTGAATTTGACAGTCACCAATGATGCACCAGAATTAGTGCCGCGATTCATGGCGGTGGCGATTCGCAATGTTACCGTGCAACCGAGTCCACTGTGGCTACAATGTCAATTGGTGGCGATGGGCGGTAAGCCGATTAACAACATTGTCGATGCCACGAATTACATGATGCTGATGACGGCGCAGCCAACGCACGCCTATGATTATGATAAATTACGTGGGTCTACGCTCGGGGCGCGGCTGGCTCGTGATGGCGAGAAAGTCAGTCTGCTCAATGGCAAAGAGTATGAGTTGACGGCTGACGACATCGTCATAGCTGATGGCGAGGGCGCGATTGGTCTGGCGGGAATTATGGGCGGTGCTGATTCTGAAGTGACTGATCAAACAAAAAATATTGTGTTGGAATGTGCCACGTTTGACATGTACGCGCTACGCCGCACAGCCATGCGCCATGGGGTGTTTACCGATGCATTGACGCGGTTCAACAAAGGACAGTCGCCGCTACAAAATGCTGCTGTGCTGAAACGGCTGATGAGTATGGTTGGCGGGGTGCAGACGAGTGAGGTGTTTGATAAAAAGTTGAATATGTTCTGGGGCGAACGTAGTGTTTCTGTGCCTCAGGGCTTCATACAGTCTCGCTTAGGTCTTGATCGAAAGCCAAATTGGTTAACAGATGATAAGATACTGCGCTTGCTGCATAATGTTGAAATGAAAGCTGAAGAATCTGGAAGTCCAGTTATCGCTTATCCGGGTCAAGGACTGACATATGTTGATGGCAGCCCGAGAGTTGTCGGTAATTCGAAGCCCATTTTGAAATCACCCCTCAAGGTGACCGTGCCATTTTGGCGCACCGACCTTGAACTACCTGAAGATATCGTCGAAGAGATCGGTCGGCTATATGGCTTTGATAAACTACCGCGCCAATTACCAATGCGCAGCATCAAGCCGGCGCCGAGGAATCCGCGCCGCCAGCTCAAGCAAGCGATTCGCCAGAGTTTGTCGCGCGCTGGTGCCAACGAAGTCCTGACCTATAGTTTCGTCCACGAACGTGTCCTGAAAAACGCCGAGCAAGACCCGAGCTGCGCCTATCGGTTAAGTAACGCCCTCAGTCCTGATTTGCAGTACTATCGCACCAGCGTGCTGCCGATTTTGCTAGACAAAGTTCACGCCAACATCAAAGCCGGCCACGATGAGTTCATGTTGTTTGAAATCGGCAAAATTCACGATAAAGAATTGCCACTTACCGACGAGAATCTGCCGAGCGAGCAGACGTTTGTCGACGGTGTTTATGCTAGCAAAAAGCCGCGAGCCGGCGCGCCATTTTATAAAGCGAGGAAGTTAGTGAATAGGCTGTTGGCGGATATTAACGTTGACGCTGATTTTGTGAAAATAGCAGAGTCGGACGCGGACGTGCCAGCGCCGTTTGACGGCCCGCGCAGTGCTTGGATTGTCGCAAAAAACGATGACAAGCTGGGTATTGTCGGCGAATTATCTCAGACAGTGCGGCGTAATTTCAAGCTGCCAGATTACACGGCGGCGTTCTCGCTTGATATTGAAAAATTACAAGTCTGTCTGACTGAAAATCGCGAACATAATTATCGGCCGCTGAGCCGTTTCCCATCGATCAGTCAAGACATCTCATTGCGTTCAAGCGTGGAAATCTCGCATGATGAGTTGCTACGAGCGGTTCAGCAATGCTTGGACGGGCCAAAAAATCTACATTGCCAGATACAGACGCTTGGTATATATCAGCCAAAAGACGACGCGGCTATCAAGACTACCACTTTCCGGCTAACGTTTACCAGTTATCAGCAAACCCTGACTGACGCTGAAGTCAAACCGATTATGGACAATATTGCGACGGCAGCGCTTACTAAACTTGACGCCGAGCGAGTGTAGTTTATTTTAGTTGTTTTTGATTAGAACGCAGCGGGCGTTCTGGCAGGCTGTTGCGCAACGTCACTAAGCTGCGCCGTGTTGGGCGGCCGATAAGTACGCCGAACGAGGCGCCAGCAGCAATGGCTAACGCAATCATTACCGCGCGCATCAATAACAGAGTACCGTCTACAGCGGCCGGATTAGCGACTAGTGCCATCAGTCCGTTATACAAGGTTAGTCCGGGAACCAGCGGTACGATACCAGCATCGATGATTGCTTGGCTAGGAATTCTGGTCAAGCGTGAAACAACAGTAGCTGTAAAGCCAACAGTAAATCCAGCGACGGCGTTAGCAGGGATAATTATCAAGCCTAATTCTGATACAGCTAACAGCACATAATACCCCAATAGTCCGCTGGCGCCAGTGATTAATAATCCAACTGGCCGCGAATTATTACTTAATGCAAATGATGCCGAGATGATGACAGCGCCAATATACTGATAGGTGGTGCTTGTAAAGGATAAGCTGTCGGGGGTTGCGACGAATGCCAAGCCAAATTGTCTGGCGGCGTACAGGCCCATACTTACACCCAGCACAATGCCAAGTGTCAGCATCACCACCTTCAACAGCCGAGCACTAGCTGTGACGTAATATTCATCAATTGCGTCCTGAAAGGCGCCGACAATCATCATGCCAGCTACTAGCAAGACGATACCGCCAACGGTTAATATCGTCGGATCAATCAAAGCAAAAAATTCCCAATATTTATGATTAACTAGCCACAATATACCAGTAGAGACTAACGTGACTGATAACGCGGCAATAATCTGAATGAAAAATGGCGGCAGCGCAGCGCGCCCTAGTAGCTTTATCAGAAGAGTAATTAAAAAACCTATGATAAAGGCAGCCAGGATAATCGGTATAGACGTCGTGTAGAGCGCAACCGAGCCAGCACTAAGGCCGCCGCCAGCAATATAACTGATAATGCCAGGATAGCGCTTATTGTTGGCAATGATGGCATCGAGTTCATTTTCGGCATCATCTAGAGTGACTTTATGGTTGGCAATTTGGCTGGCTAGGTTTTGTAATTTGCGCATTAGCCGGTAATCGGTAGCGCGCGGCGAGATAGTGCGGATCAGTGTCAACGGTTCGCGATCGATGCCGCGGTCTTGCGAGAGCGTAATTTGATTAAAGCTGACATCGATATGTACTTTTCGCTTGCAATATGTGTCGGTTACCCCGAGCGCCATATGCACGACGCTATTCGCTGGCGTGCCCATTGATAGCAAATGGTCTGACATGTTCATAACCAGCCGCAAGGCTCGCATATTCGGCGTCAGTGTCTCATCGATTTTCTCGATATCAACTTGATCAGCATCGTCGGTTGCCGTCAAGATGCTTGTTAGCGAGTGGCGCATGAAGCGAATCAGCGGATTCATATCTTGATTATGGCAAAAAACCTATTAGTATTCTAGAGGCATATGATGTCATTTTCACAACTACTTTAGCGGGTCATGGTCGCGGTTGCTGGTATGTCGAATGCTATCGAAATTAACCCGCTTTTGCTATACTGATTTAATATGGGTAGACAGGGGTTGTCACGCGATCAAGTAGTTATTCAACGCCAGAAATATGGTGAGAATCGATTGCCTGACCGCGAAAATAAAAGCATTGTTAGGCTGATCTTAGCAATTATCACCGAACCAATGATCTTTTTGCTGTTAGCGGTGGTGATAGTGTACTTTTTCTTGGGCAATTGGCACGAAACGGTGGTTCTGGCGCTGTCGGTAGTTGGCGTGGTAGCCCTAGAATTGTATCAAGATTCTAAAACTGAGCGAGCGTTAGAAGCGTTGCGATCATTGTCTGCGCCGCAATGCCAAGTAGTGCGTGCTGGCGAATATGTTACCATTCCTAGTGTAGAGGTGGTAGTTGGCGATGTTTTGGTTGTCGGCGAAGGTAGCCGAGTGGCTGCTGATGGTAAGCTCATTGAATCGTCAAACGTCGCTGCTAACGAAAGTATTTTGACTGGCGAATCGCTGCCAGTCGAGAAAATTGCTGGCAATCAAGTCTTCTCTGGTACGGTAATAACATCTGGGCACGGACTCGTCGAAGTGACCACTGTCGGCGAGCAGACCGAAATGGGGCGCATCGGCCTGTCGCTGCACGAAATTAAGCCAGAAAAGACATTATTGCAAAAGGAAGTTGGCCGAGTCGTGCGCTATATAGCGGTGGCGGCAGTGTTCTTGGCTATGTTGTTAACATTGCTGTTTTGGCTGCTGCGTGGCGACTTTTTGCATGGTTTTTTGGCGGGATTGACGTTGTCAATTGCGATTTTACCCGAGGAATTTCCGGTAGTCTTGTCGGTGTTTATGGCGCTGGGAGCTTGGCGCTTGGCTAAGAGCAATGTGCTGGCGCGCAAGAATCAGACTATCGAGACGCTTGGTGGCGCAACGGTGCTTTGCACGGACAAAACCGGGACGCTGACCGAGAATCGTATGGCGATAACTCAGGTGATCGCGACTAGCGGTGAAGAACCTAACGACACTCGGCGCAACGAGATTATTACCTATGGTATTCTCGCGTCGCAAAAAAATCCATCCGATCCGATGGAAGAGGCATTCTTGGCGGCAGCTGATGATCTAGCAGTGATTTATAACGGCATGGATATCATCAAAGAGTATTCGCTAGACGACCATTCGTTTTCGGTAGCGCAAATTTGGGGGCGCGGCGGTAAGCCTGAAATTATAGCGTTGAAAGGCGCTCCGGAGGAGGTTTTTCGACTATGCCGCTTACCCAACGACAAACAGAAACGGTTGCAGGAGATTGCCGACGATGCCGCCGATGACGGCCTGCGTGTACTAGCAATTGCTAAAGCAGCAGCGAAAAGTATCGCGCCTTCTCGCGATGGCTATCAATACGAGCTGCTAGGTCTAGTGGGGCTGTCTGACCCGATTCGCGCTGAAGCCAAAGATGCTGTCGCCCTAGCGCATCAAGCTGGCATCAAAGTGATTATGCTAACTGGCGACCATACCGAAACAGCGCGGCGTATCGGCCGCGAGATTGGTTTGAATACTGAGCGAGTGATAACCGGTCAAGAATTTTTGTCGATGAGTGAAAAGCAGCAGCGCGAGCTTGTCAAAACTACAGAAATCTACAGCCGAGTCGCACCAAATGTTAAGCTGGCGATTATTTCCGCTCTTAAGCAAAACGGCGAAGTGGTAGCGATGACTGGCGATGGAGTTAACGACGGTCCGGCCCTCAAGAGTGCGCATATCGGTATCGCCATGGGCCAGCGCGGTACCGACGTTGCTCGCGAAGCGTCGTCGATCGTGTTGCTGGATGATAACTTCGCCTCAATTATTCAGGGCGTGCGTATCGGCCGAAGGATTTTTGCTAATTTGCAAAAAGCGGTGATGTATATCATGATTGTGCACATCCCGATTGCTGCGTTGTCAATTGCGCCGGTATTGCTTGGTTGGGAATTGATTTTACTGCCAATTCACATCGTATTTTTTGAATTTATTATTGATCCTGCTTGTACGCTAGTGTTTGAGGGCGAGCCAGAGGATGAAGACACGATGCGCCGGCCGCCGCGGCGAATTTCGCAGCCATTATTTAGTCGAGCGGTAGTGCTAGAAAGTTTAGCAATTGGCGGATTGCTGGCGCTGATGGCCATTCTAATTCATGGCGGGATGCTGGGCAGCGGTGCTTCTAGCGATCAAGCGCGAGCGGTAACTTACTTAACGATAATTCTCGCTAACATCGGTATGATTTTGGCGCTATCCGGCCGCAAAATCATTCGCTTGGCTGTTAAACAGCGTGGCAAGAACGCCTTGGCTATTGTGGTGGCCGCGGCTTCTGTCGCCTTGGCGGCGGTCTATAGTCTGCCATTTCTGCGCAATTTATTCAAAATCGCAGCGTTATCGCCAGCTGAATTCGGATTAGCGGCAACCGCGGCGATTATTGCGTCGCTGCTGGCGGCAATTGTGCGCAAACTATGGAAATAATCGAGATTTTATGCTATAATGAAAAGATAAACTAGAGAGGGGAAATAATGGCAACGTCAAAGAAGCAACGTGCTGGCATTTTGATTATTGTAGTCGCGACCGTTCTAGGTACGCTAGGATCATTCGCAGTGATGATTTTATCAATGCAGTCAAACAAGCAAGCTCAGGCGGACTACCAAAAAGTTCTAAGCGAGTATAAAAAAGAGCAAACTGCTTACGAACAAAAAAAACAAGCGCAAGCCGACGAACTATCAGCTAAATATTACGAGACGTTCAAGCAATATTCTAGCCAAGTTGCAAAGTTCGAAATCGATAGCGTCAAATCACTAGTAACCGAAGATTTAACAGAGGGCGATGGCGCATTGGTAGACGATAAAACTAATTTTGCGGCTTATTATATTGGCTGGGATGCAAATGGTGATATCTTTGATCAGAGCATTGATAACAATAAGCTGAAAACGCCATTGCCGGTAAGCGGGTTGAGTACGGCTGGTATAATTAACGGCTGGAAAGAAGGCTTGAAAGGAATGAGGATCGGCGGCGTGCGGCTATTATCTATTCCGGCGGACAAAGCGTACGGCGAGGCTGGCAGCAAAGACTCTAAAGGCAAGCAAATTATCGCGCCGAACATGCCATTGAAATTCGTCGTTATGGCGATTCCAGCGCCAGAAATTATCACTCCGCCAGATATGACGAAGCTGATGAACGCATACCAAGAAGCTCAACGAGCGCAGTAAGACGAGGAGGAAATCTGCATGGAAGATATTAAGCCTGTGGTGATGATTGGCGCTGGCCCGAGTGCACTAGCGGCAGCGATTTATACTACGCGCGAGGGTATTGACACTACTCTTTACGAGAAGGGCGTCGTTGGCGGTCTAGCAGCAATTACCGATAAAATCGACAACTATCCTGGCTTCCCCGACGGTGTCCCGGGAATGGAGTTAGCAGACAATTTACGCAAGCAAGCTGAACGCTTTGGCGCCAAGATTGATTACGGCGATGTTACGGCGCTGCGCCATCAGGATGGAGTTAATATTTTGACAGTTGACGGTCAAGAGGTTAAAGCTCGCGCTGTACTGATTGCTACAGGCAGCGGTTATAAGAAACTTGGCATTCCTGGCGAGGCAGAATTTTATGGCCGCGGCGTGCATTATTGTGCGACTTGCGATGGTGCTTTTTATAAAGGCAAAAGATTAGTTGTTGTTGGCGGCGGCAATTCTGGCGTCCAGGAAGCGATGTTTTTGACGCGATTTGCCGAGCATATTGATTTGCTGGTGCGAAGTTCCGTAAAGGCCAGCAAGACTCTACAGGACGATTTGCAGAAATACATTGATAATGGCAAAATTACCGTACATTTGCAAACAGTAGCGCAAGAAATCGTCGGCGAGGACGGCGCGGTGGCGGCGGTGCGGGTGCTCGAAAACGGCGCAGAAACGACTTTCGAGGCTGACGGCGTGTTCGTTTTCATCGGCTTGAAGCCGAATACGCAGTTTTTGGCGGATAGCGGCGTTGAGCTTGACGAGTACGGTTTCATCAAAACCGACGACCGTTTGGCGACGGCTTTACCGGGCGTATTTGCTAGCGGCGATGTCCGCAGCGGCGCTACCATGCAGGTGGCTAGTGCTGTCGGCGAGGGGGCGACGGCGGCGCTGAGTATCCGCGAGTATTTAGAGGGCGTGAAGGCGGAATAGCTTCGACACTGGATGTCGGTGCTATTCGACGTATTTCTTGCGGAAAGCTTCGAGTTGTTTAATGATGGCTGGGTCGCTGGTCTCGAGAGCGATTTCGCGCGTACCCATGATGCCAGAGCCGCGCATGAAATTGTGCGACCCTGATAATGCTATTTTCGAGCCACCAGACATCGTGAAAACAATGAATTTGGCGTGCAGATATTGCGGGTGCTGGTATAGGGTTTGTTGTCGGCTGGTTAAGGTGCCGAGTTTGATGAGAAGTTTATTGATCGGCGAGGCAGTGCGCCAATTATTGAAATACAATTTGGCATTTTTGCGCTTGAGAATGCGGTTGAGTTTGCCAGTCGGGCAGTACTGCGATACTAGTACGATGTTCTCAGCTTGTTCAGCTAGGTCGCAGGCGCGCTTGTAAATGAGAGAATTAGTTGGCAAACCTTGGTCAACCAGGACAGTCGAGTGTTCGTCGAGACCAAACATTGAATTGCGAATCGAACCGCCGCGCTTGTCGGCGCGAGCGATAAGGTATTGCTCGTTAGATAGTTTATCGGCTAATACTTTATTATCAAATCGGAACATGTAATCAACGTTAGCTAGGCTCTCGTGGTCCATATTGACACCGCCGCAAGCGTAGACTATGTCGTCAACAATCGACCACTTGCTATGAGTGCGGCCAGTCATTAGCATATTGGCCTTTTGACCGAGCCAGCGAAAAGCCACGCCTGCTTTTTTTAGCCGCCGTTCTAATTTCATGGCGTGAACGGCGCGCGATGGCTGGCGGCGCGGTGAACGCAGAATGAATTCCTTCGGTTCGAGATAAGTGAATGAATCGGCGCAAACCGAGGCTGGCACGCCGCGCTCAGCCGCTGCGCGCTCGACGGCGGCGATTACGGCTTCGGTGTGCTTATCATCGGCGCGAAAGGTGGTCGCTACCATATTGACGCGTTGTTTGGCATTATCAATTTTAACTGCTAAATCCGACATATAGTCTTCTGCTGTCAATAGCGTCGGACTCTTTTTCTTACTCATATCTCTATTAGTATACTCTATAGCGTAAAAAACTGATACTATATAGGTAGTAACTGTAAGCAAAGGAGCAATATGGCAGATTTTAATAAAGTTCTTGACCCGGGAGATGTCAATGGCGGACTAGTCAATACGGTAGTAGAAATCCCCGAAGGGTCGCGCCTGAAAGTCGAATGGGATCGTCAGCGGGCGGCCTTTATGCTGGATCGCGTCGAGCCAAAAATCTTTGCTAAGCCGTGCAATTACGGCTTTATTCCGCAGACGCTTGACGAGGATGGGGACGAGTTGGATACGCTGATTATTTGCCCAGAGCCGCTAACGACTGGCGTGTGGTTGGAGGCGCGTATTATTGGCGTGCTGCGTTTCGAAGATGACGGTGAAGTCGACGACAAAGTAGTCGTGGTGCCGGCTGATAATCGTGACGATGATCGTATTAACTCGCTCGACGACATTCCGCAGCTGGTTAAACAGCTTGAGCATCACTTCACTCATTACAAAGATCTCAAGAAGCCAGGCAGTACCATCGTCAAGGGCTGGGGCGATGCCGAGGAAGCCAAGACGATTGTCAAACAATGCATTGACCGATATAATAATCAGTAATAAACTTAAACGGAGCAAATTATGGACTATTATGATTATTCGACTTCGACTTATACGACGACTAGTAGTGACGTCGGTGCGGTTGCGATTGTAATTTGGCTGTTTGTCGTCTTAATTGTACTGGCAGTTTCCATACTAATGATTATCGCCATGTGGCGAATCTTCACTAAGGCTGGTAAGCCAGGCTGGGCGTCATTAGTGCCAATATACAACATGGTAGTAATGATGCAGATTGTCGGTCGGCCAGAGTGGCAAGTCGTACTGATGTTCTTGCCGTTTGCCCATATATACATTTCGATCGTGTTGCCGCTAGATTTAGCAAAATCGTTCGGCAAAACGACTGGTTTTGGCGTTTTGATGATCTTCTTCCCGGCGATTATGAACCCAATTTTGGCGTTTGGTTCAAGCCGCTATGTTGGCCCGGTTATGCGGCAGCAACCTGTCTACGGCCAGCCGCCGCAGCCTGGGTATTACGCACCGCAGCCAGCTTACGGACAACCGCAACAACCGGTAGCCTATACTCAACAACCGCAGCCATACGCTCAGCCGCAACAACCAGCTGCAACGGTTGCCCAGCCGCAACCACCGGTAGCTGAAGGCGGACAGCCGCAACCGCCCCAGCAGCCGCCGCAGGCATAAATAGTCGATAAACTTCTAATTGCAAACTTAGCGAAAATAGCCAGAGCTTGTCTGGCTATTTTGGTTTTTGCTGCTATTTTTTGTTGCGGCGAAACGGTGCTGTGCGCTGCAATAGGCTGCCAGCGCGGCCCAGTAACGAGGTTTTTTTGAGCTGGGCCTTGAGCTTCATACGGGCGTGTCCAGTGATGACATATTCGTTCCAGCCGGGCTTTGGGCGAGCACGCTTGTTGGTTAGAATTTCGACGGTATCGCCGTGCTGCAATTTGTAGCTGAATGGTTCCATCTTGCCGTTTATTAGAAATCCGCTTGATTTAGCGGCTAGATCAGAGTGCACGCGGTAGGCAAAATCTAACGGGAAAGCGCCGTCTGGCAGGTCGTAAATATCACCCTTTGGCGAATAAATAAAAATCCGGTCGCCGAACAAATCGACCTTCAAATTATCAACATCGAAATCTTTACCCTCGCGAATCATCGATGCTGCCGACTGCAAATGCTTAATCCAGTGTAAATCTGTCGGCAGGCTGGTCATTTTGCCCTTGATATAAGCGTCGGTTAGCTTTTGCTCATTATAATGAAAGCTGGCCGCCAGCCCGCGTTCAGCGTAATCGTGCATCTCGCGGGTGCGGATCTGGAACTCGACCGCTTGGCCGTTTTTGGTGACTACCGTAGTGTGCAGCGATTGGTAGCCGTTGGGTTTCGGTTTCGAAATGTAATCTTTGATTCGCCCGACCATCGGCTCGTACATGTTGTGCAGTTCGTTGAGCACCAGATAGCAAGTGTCGATATCGTCAACGATAATTCTCAGCGCGATCAAATCATAAATATCGTCGATGTTGGGGACGCGCTTCATCTTCTTATACAGGCTGTAGGTACTCTTGACGCGGCCGTCGATTTGGTGCTGAATTTTCTCGTCGCTGAGGCGCGAATCGACAGCGCGGCGGACGGCATCTAGCTTGCGTTGAGATTTCTTTAAGCGGCTATCCTTGAGGGCGACAGTTTGGTTGTATTCCCCGGGCATTAAATATTTGAAGCTCAATTCCTCGAGCTGCACGCGCAGCCGACCCATATTTAACCGATCGGCTAACGGTGCGAAAACGTCTAGTGTCTCGCGGGCGATTTTCTTCTGCTTTTCCGGGCTTTTGAATTGCAGGGTTTGCATATTATGCAGGCGGTCGGCCAGCTTGATGATAATCACTCGCACGTCTTGGCCGACAGCGATGAGTAATTTCGTCAAATTATCGGTAGTGCTTGGCAAATACGATTCGAGGTTTTTCATGCCGGCGCGGGCTTGGCTAACCTTGGTGACGCCGTCAACTAGAAAAGCGATATCTCGGCCGAATAGCTCGGTGATTTCTTCTAGTGTAGCATCAGTATCCTCGACCGTGTCGTGCAGTACGCCGGCAATCACCGAATCAATATCCATGCCCCAGTCGATTAGCATAGCAGCGACTTGCAGCGGGTGAGTGATGTACGGCTCGCCGCTCTTGCGTAGTTGCCCGTCGTGTTTATCGGTAGCATAATGGATTGCTTTTTCTAACAATGCGACCTGCTCTTCACTGTAATGGCTTCTAGCCAGATTAACCAGCTCGACCTCGTTCATAGCCTTATTATAGCAAATTTGCCAAAGCTATTGCGCTTTTGCTAAAATATTAGCAAAGATGGCTTAATCAAGGAGTGGGCATGGTGAAGATAAAGGTAGCGATTAACGGTTTTTGTCGGGTTGGCCGCAGTGTTTTCAAAATTGCGCAGAGCCGTTCAGATATCGAAATAGCGGCTATTCGGACGCATCTGAGCGCCGAGCAGTGCGCTTATCTGCTGAAGCACGACTCGATTTATGGCCATTATGCCAAGGCGATTGGCACTGGCGACGCGTCGCTATATGTTGGCGACCGGATCGTTCCTATCATAAGCGACAAGCGGACAGCCAAATTATCGTGGGGTGATCTCGGTGTTGATGTTTTGATTGATGCTGGATGTCAGACTGATGCTGCTGAGCTGCGCCGCCATCGGACGGCTGGTGCTCGGCGCGTGGCGTCGTTGTCGCAGTGCGCTGATTTTGCGACGATCGTCATGGGCGTTAATGACGGATTGGTCAATGTCTCGACGGATATTGTCTGCAGCGGCGATGCGGCGATTAGCTCGGTAGCGCCGGTTATCGCTACACTTGATCAAGCGGTTGGCGTCGAGGCGGCAACGATTACGGCGGCTGGTAATTATCATTTTGCTGGTTCGCTATTAAAGACTGAGCGTCTGGGTGACAGCGACTTGGTGGCGATGGCGGCTGATTACGGCCAGCGATTGCAGACAGTTTTGCCAAATGTTGCGAGCGCGGTAGGCGGGCTTACAGTTAGCAGTCTCCAGTACGGTAATGTCGGATTATCAACGGTTTCGCTGCTGCTGCGCGAACCAGTCGCAGCCAAGAAAATAAACGAAATTTTAACGCATGCTGCCCGCGAACCGCTATATAACGGTATTTTGGCGGTTACCGACAAAGAGCTGGTAGCCGAGGATTTTCGCGGCAATAGCTACAGCTCGACAGTTGATGCCGGGCTAACCACCGTTGTCGGCGAGCGGTTGGCGCAAGTGTCAGCCTGGTACGATGGCGAGTGGGCCAGCGCCAACCGCTTGGTCGAGTTGGCGGCTGAAACTGG
>CAUSWA010000008.1:0-34510 GCA_963535445.1 uncultured Candidatus Saccharibacteria bacterium
CCACGGTCGATTTTATCAATACCAAACTGGTGCCACTACCGGGTGGTGGCAGCGGCTATGATGCCGAGAAAGACAAACAGTTTGGCAACGCCGCCACCATCATCGGCGTTAATAAATCTGAGTCCGAGAAGAAGTTCCGGGCTGAGTCGCTCAAGCTCATCGCTGGACGGCACATCACCGAGAACGATTCGCACAAGATTTTGGTGCACGAAGATTTTGCCAAGGCCAACAACCTGAAGCTTGGCAGTAAAATTAAACTGAAGGCTAACCAATACGACACCGACAACGAACGTCCATCCAAAGACGAGGTTGAAGTAGAAATCGTCGGTATATTTAACGGCAAGAACCCAAAGCAGGCGACGTACCAGGTGGAGCTGTTCGAGAATTTGTTCTTGACTGACCTCACGACAACCCGCCAGCTGAATGCCTATACCGAGCAAAATGAGATTTACCAGGACGCTACGTTCTTCACCAAAGGCACCAAGCAGCTGGATGAGGTAATGGCGCGGGCGAATAAATTGCCGGTTAATTGGCAAAAGTATCAATTGAATAAGAATAGCCAGGAACTGGCTGGCGTGACTGGTGCAGTGAACGGCGTGTACGGCTTGATCGACGGTATGTTGTGGGCGACGGCGCTGGTCAGCGTCGCGGTGATCGGCATGGTGCTGTATTTGTGGATGAATGAGCGCAAACGCGAAGCGGGCGTGCTCTTGGCGACCGGTGTGCCGCAGTCAAAGATTGTGCTGCAATATATCGCTGAGTTGGTGATGATCGCGGTGCTGAGCTTTGGCGCGTCGTACTTTACCGCCGGGCTGATTGCTCAACAAATGGGTGATCACGTGGTGTCGCAGGCGGCACAGAATGCCACACGTCAAGCTGGCAGTTCCCTCAATGGTGCATCGCTCGGTGCTGACGCTGATTCGGTGACGTCATCACGCACGCTAGACAAGGTGACGGTCGGTGTGCAACCGACGGATCTACTGGCGGTGTGGGGCGCTGGACTGGCGGTGATTATCATTGCGGTGCTACTGGCTTCGCGACCGATTACCCAATCAACGCCAAAAGAATTACTAACTGAAGTGGACTAGGGGCGAATGATGACGATTATCAAACGAGCCTGGACGGCTGTGGCGCGGCGGCGGCGTCGCAGCCTGACCATCGCCCTGATCATGACACTGATTTTCACGCTGCTGATCGGCACGCTGACGGTGCAGCAGACGATGGCGCAGCTGAAGCAATCGGTCGAGCGGAACATCCGCGCCGGCTTTAGTATCGCCAGCAAGCAGCCATCGGGCGAAGTGCCGATGGAGATGGCACGACAGGTGCAGCGCCTGGACAAGGTCAAAGCGCACAATTTCCAATCAGAGACTACCGCGGGACTACCGGGCAAGCAATTAGTCGACACGGCAGGCAGTGGCGTGCAGCTGGACTCTAACGTGGCTGGCGAGGCGAAGGTAACGGGCGCGACAGAGAGTAATCTGCTCGGCGAGTTCACCGGTAAATTTTACCAGCTGGAGCAGGGCAAGCACCTAACGGCGAACGATCAAAACGCGGCCCTGATTCACAAAACATTCGCCGAGAAAAACGGTATCAAGCCAGGCGACAAGCTGGACATTACCAAAGACGGCCGGCGGGTGACGGTGACTGTCGCTGGCATCTTCAGCGGCAAAGATGAAAAGCCGGCGGTCTTACAGTCCGACATGGCGGAGAATCATCTCATCACCAACTTGGCTGCGGCGCAGCAGCTAGCGGGTAGCCAGCAGTTGACGCGGGCGACGTATTTCGCCGAAAATCCACATCAGCTGAAGTCGCTAACGGACCACGTCAAAAGTTTACCAAACGTTGATTGGCAAAAATTTAGCCTGACTGACAACGGAGCGGTATTCGCTGGAGTTCTCCAAAACATCGCTGGCATTCAAAACATTTTGACGATTGCCACCATTGGCGCAGCCGCGGCGGGGCTGGCGGTGCTGTCACTGGTGCTGGTGTTCTGGGTGCGCGGCCGCTTGCATGAAATTGGTATCTTGCTGTCCATCGGCACGTCGAAGCAGCAGATTATCGGGCAGTTCTTGGCGGAGCTGGCGATTATCGCTCTAGTTAGCTCGGTGTTTGCGCTCGGTATCGGTTCGGTCGCCTCATCACAGATTTCTACTACCCTGACAGCGCAAACCGACCAAAGTCAGCGCATAGAAAAGACTGTGGTGCAGGCCGCGCCACCGGTGACTTATCTGCAAGCTTTCATCTTCGGCTACATGGTCGTTCTACTATCAGACACCGCTGCCACCGCGCCAATCATGCGCCAATCACCAAAGCAAATTTTAGCAAAATTAAGTTAGGAGTTATCATGTCAATACTTACTTTACGCGATATCATCTATTCATACGCCGACGGCACCAGCAATGTGCTCAACGGCATCAATTATCAATTTGAAAAAGGCAAGTTTTACGCCATCGTCGGTAGTTCTGGCGCTGGTAAGTCGACACTGCTGGGGTTACTAGCCGGGCTGGACACGCCGACTGGCGGGCAGATTTTGTTCGACGATGAAGACATCGCCGAGCAGGGGTATTCGCACCATCGCAAGCACAATATCTCGCTGGTGTTTCAGAATTATAACCTGATCGATTATCTGACGCCGCTGGAAAACTTGAAATTGGTTAATTCCAAGGCCACCAACGAAACCTTGCACACCATGGGTCTAGACGACGATCACATTCACCGCAACGTCATGAAGCTTTCTGGCGGTCAGCAACAGCGTGTGGCGATCGGTCGAGCGCTAGTATCCTCCGCGCCGATCATCTTGGCGGACGAGCCGACCGGCAATCTAGACGAAGCCACCGCCGCTGACATCATCGACATCCTGCGCCGGGCTGCTCATGAAAACGACAAATGCATCATCGTTGTCACCCACAGTAAACAGTTGGCCAAACAGGCCGATGTGGTATTGAAGCTGAAGGATAAAAAACTAAAGAGGTAAAATCTAATACTGCTCATCAAGCGGGCTGATTAACGCAATTTTATAAAGCTGGAATAAGTTCACTTGGATAAGGCTAACAGTATAAACATAAACTTCCAGCATAACGTTAGTTTGAAAGCGATTCTGCGGGCGTATCATAAGGCAAAGCGATAGATATTTGCGTATTTCGCCCGCCAGCGCTATAATCGCCCCATGACTATAAAACAGCAGTCGGCAAGTATCGCCTGGCAAAGCACGCGTTTTCGCCGCGGCTTGTTGAATTGTTCGTAAACTTCTTCTGAAAATACTAACCATGAATAGAGGCCGCGCGCGGCCTTTTTTTATATAACCAAAGGAGGAATCATGAAACAGAGAATGATTATCATTGGTGGCATGGGACCGCAGGCAAGCCTGGAACTA
Source organism: uncultured Candidatus Saccharibacteria bacterium (assembly GCA_963535445.1). Lineage (GTDB taxonomy): Bacteria > Patescibacteriota > Saccharimonadia > Saccharimonadales > Saccharimonadaceae > Saccharimonas. The sequence goes on from CAUSWA010000008.1 coordinate 3,374, forward strand.
CACCAGCGAATAATTCGGCAGGCGCTAGCAAACGGCGCGAAGGCTGGCACGGATTTTCCGCATATAGTTCATTTATCGCTGCCAGTTCCTGATTTTATCGCCAACGAATCGCGGCGCAGCGAAGCCTTGGAAATTATCATAAACGAACTAAAAAACATTGGCGCATCAATGGACGACATTATCATAATTGCTTGCAATACCGCGCATTTACTGCAGCTCGACATTGAACAGCGTCTAAATGTTCACATAACTTCCATGGTGGATGCCGCAATTGATTACGTTAGCCGCCATCATAAAACAATTCGATTGCTCGCGTCGCCGACAACCATCCGCACTGGACTATATGGCAAGCCGTTGAAAGCCGCCGGAGTAACCGTATTAACGCCGGATAAGGACGAAGAACAAGCGCTGGAAGTAATAATTCGCGCAGTAATTTCTGGTCAGGCAATACCGCAGTCAGCGCTGGATAAAATACCAATAATAACCCAATCCGAGCAGGCAAACGCGACAAACCATCCGCCGATACTATTAGGCTGCACCGAACTATCCTGCGCCTTCACCGAAAAACCAAATACCATTGACCCGATGAATATTCTGATTAACCATCTAGCAACCAGGGGAGTGCTATAGCTAAACCTGACAATAAGCCAGAAACAACAGTTAAATCAAATAGCTCTTACCAAATAACCCCATCAGCATAAGCCTGCCATGACTGCTGTTCGTCGACTGTCATTGATCGAGCTAAGCTGACAGCTTGCGATAGGACAGCACTGTCGATTTTTATGGTTTGTCCAGTGTCTACCTCGGGCCAACCGGCTTGTTCTGCTAGCTTGGTTTCGGCAGCAATCTTCTGTGCGGGATTTAATCCTGAGCCGCCATGCTCGCTGATAGCGCGACGAACAATCGTCGCATACGAATCACCGTCTTGCACAACGTAAGTGTAGCTGCCCAACTGGGGTTTCGACTTATCCACAGACGACTGCGCGGCTTTATCGTCTGGTTTATTTTTCTTTTCTGTATCATTCTTATTGCTTTGCTCTTGGCTGCCAGTAGCTTTCTTGGCGGCCCCAGCATCTTTGTTGGCATTAGCGGCATTAGCATTATTTTTCTGCGGCACGAGTTGCTGAACAGTACTGTCATCTGACTTAACTTTCATCTTCTGCTCAACCGATTTAGAACTTTTTTGCTGATCTTTACTTCTTAGTAAATTCTCTGTATCAGCTGCTGCGTTTGTTTGCTTGACAGCTGCAAACAGTGAGACCACTAGCAATACAACCGCACAAACGGCTGCCACTCTTTTCTCTGTAATATCATACCCTCTAATTTTCATAAGCACCCTCCTTAGCACCCTACAAAAATAATAGCAAACTTTGCATAAGCGTAACAAGCATAAGCGTTATAAAGGTCTATCTAAGCTAGGTATTGGCTTGTAATCATAAAAGTCTTAGCACTATACCACGATAATATTTACAAAAATAGAAATTTATGCTACAATAGAAAGAGTAATACATTGCAAATAACTTCAAGGGAGCTCTATGGAAGAGATTAATCTTTACGATTTATTGCGCTTTTATGCCAAAAGATGGCTAACCATCGCTATCGCTGCTATGATTGGCGCAATTATCAGCATTACCTATACTTATTTTATCCAGCAGCCACAGTACAAAAGCTCAGCGACTATCCTGCTGGTTGGCGCCGACCATTCGAGCAGTAATCAGGGTTCAGTGACTCTCAATAACTATGTAAAATTATTCACGTCGCGCCGTGTACTTGATCCGGTTATTACGAATAACGATTATTCGGAAGATTATAAAACCCTATCTGGCAATACTACAGCAGAAAACGTTAAAAACACCGATATCATCAACGTATCGATGAGCACCTCTAATCCAAAAACCAGCAAAGCGCTTTTAGAATCAGCCATCCAAGAGTTTGAAAAGCAGTCCAAATCGCTTTACGGTAACAGCTCTGTCAAAATTAGCGTCGTCGACTCGGCCGATACCCCAAACAGCCCGTCGAATATCAAGCCGCTGCAGCAAATCGGCTTAGTCGCCGCTGCCTCGGTAGCACTGACCGTAATCGTGCTGTTCTTCATCTATGACTACAGAAAATCGCAACTAATCGCTCAGACGAAACCAAAGATTGCAAAATATAATTAAACGACGCTAAGGAAACCGAAACAATGTATCAAAAATACGGAAAACGCCTCATGGACATACTTTTCTCCGTAATCGCGTTAATAATACTGTCTGTGCCTATGCTAATCATAGCCGTGGCCATAAAACTAACGTCGCCAGGGCCAGTATTTTTTCGCCATCAACGCTACGGCAAAGACAAAAAGCCATTCACTATCAACAAATTCCGCACGATGTCGGTAAAAGCTCCAAAAAACATGCCGACTAACAGTTTTTCAAACGCTTCTAGTTTTATTACTCCATTTGGCGCAATCTTGCGAAAATTATCTCTCGACGAGCTGCCTCAATTATTCAATGTATTGCTAGGCGATATGAGTGTTATTGGACCGCGTCCAGTTATTTTGGCAGAAAAATCGCTGATAGCTTTGCGCGATAAGCACGATGCTAACTCTCTAAAACCAGGCATCACTGGATGGGCGCAAGTCAATGGCCGCGACGAGTTAGACGACATAGATAAAGCCACTCTAGACGGTGAATATGCAAACAGCGTAAGTCCAAAAACGGACATTAAAATATTCCTCAAAACAATCGCCATAGTGCTGAAAAGAACGGGCAACCGAGAGGGAAGCGAACAAGAAAGTATTGGAATTAACAATGCATCAAAATAGAAAAAGCTCAAAGAAGATATTGTTCACGTCGCATACTGCAAACTTCCAAAAATTCAACCGTCCGTTCATGCATATGATGAGCAAAAAAGGCTGGGAAGTTCATTACGCGTCGATGGGCGAGGAAGAAATTCTGGATTGTGATAAGTCATTTGTTGTACCATTCACGCGGAGCCCGTTCAGACTGAGTAATATTACCGCTTACAGACAGTTGAAAAAGATTATCAACCAAGAAAACTACGACATCATTCACACTCACACGCCTATGGGCAGCGTGGTAACGCGACTGGCTGCCAAAAAGGCTCGTAAAAACGGTACTAAAATTATCTATACAGCCCACGGTTTTCACTTTTTCAAAGGCGCACCTCTGTTAAATTGGCTAATTTATTATCCAGTTGAGCGCCTGATGGCTCGCCACACTGACACGCTGATTACGATAAATAAAGAGGATTATCATCGCGCTAAAAAGCAATTCAAGACAAATGTTATATACATGCCTGGCGTGGGTGTTGATCCGAAGCGTTTCAAGCCGAAGCTCACTGCTAAGCAAAAGCTAGAACTTCGCAAATCACTCGGTCTTAAAAAAGACGACTTCGTGATGATTTACCCGGCAGAATTAAATAAAAATAAAAATCAAACCCTATTACTATATGTGTTACACGAAATCAATAAAGAAGATAAATCAGTACATTTACTGCTGGCGGGCAAAGATAATCTAAATGGCTACCATAAAAAACTTGCCGATAACCTAGGTATAGCTAAAAACGTACATTTTTTAGGCTACCGTTCTGACATCCCGCAATTACTACAAATGTCCGACCTGTCTGTATCGGCTAGTCACCGAGAAGGTCTGCCTGTCCATCTTATCGAAGCAATGTTTGCTGGCCTACCAATAGTCACTACCAAATGCCGCGGAGCAACTGAGTTAGTGGAGGACGGCGTGAATGGATTTGTAGTTGGGTTTGATGTTGATGAGTTTATACAAGGTATACGAAAAACTAGGAATAATAAAATTTTAAAAAAATCAGTAAGAATTTACTCAATAGATAATATATCAGTGAAAATTAATAAAATATATAAAGAAACACTATGCAAGAAAGTCTGATTTTTTACACATCTATCTTTTTGGCTTCTGCTGTACTTATGCGAATTGGCCAAAAAAGAAAAAATAGGTTATTTTTACTGATATCTTTGCTAATTCCAATTCTAGCGTCAGGTCTTCGTTATAATGTTGGCACTGACTTTAAGAACTATGAAAATATTTACAACGGAATAGTCCCTAACTTAGACTTAAAGGGCTATATGACATATGGTCCAACAGAATTGGGTATATACTTTATATCTAACATAGGAATCGCTCTCAATCTTGATTCCTGGTTCATGTTTACTGTTTTCTCCGCGCTAACCATACTGCCAATATATTACGGTATCAAGAACTTTAACCTAAAACATCCCAGCACTGCCTATCTACTGTACCTGTTAGTAATTTTCCCAGTAAGCTTTAACGCAGTTCGGCAACTTGCGGCTATGTCTATGGTGTTTCTATCCGTCAGTTTATTATATAAACGCAAGAATATAGCGGCAATTGTACCATTTATCGCAGCAGTTCTTGTACATAAGAGCTCTCTAATTTTGTTAGTATTTTTACCAGCTATACTTATGTTTATATATAAGACTAATTTTAAGTTTCGTGAAATATTCTCAATGTTTATCGTAGGGGCTGCTATATTATTAGGCGGTTCGGCTATATTTTCAACATTTATGCAGAGCTCTATATTTTCAGATTATTCTCAGTACTCATCTACCTCCAACGCCGCAGCAGGCAGTATATTAATGCTAAAATTTATCATATTCTCTGTCTTTTTAACTCTCATAATTATGGGCAAATTCCACAAATTAGCTTATTCAAGACTATTCATAGTAATGTCATTTCTAGAGATTGCTATGCTAGTAATAGGTTTGTCGTCGGTTGATATTAGCCGGTTCGCAATGTATTTTTCTGTATTTTCTTTGCTATTCATCCCCTCTATAACGGAAGTATTTACAAGACAGGTACAGAGACCTATTCTACTACTAGTATCACTGTATGGTTTGATTATGTTCTTTATGCAATATTTTGTATTAAAAGGCTCTGACATATTCCCTTATCAGAGTATATTTGGAGGATTTTAATGAGCAAGCCAAAAATTAGTGTTATCATGTCGGAATATAATACTCCGCCAAATTATCTCAGAGCTTCAATTGAGAGTATTTTAAATCAAACATTCAAAGATATTGAGATTGTTATCGTTGATGATTGTGGCAAAAATGATTTAGAAAGTATAGTTAAAGAATATAAAGATAGAAGAATAAGAGTTATCAAAAATGACAAAAATATAGGATTGGTAGAGTCTCTAAATAAAGCTATAACTGCCTCTAAGGCTGATATTTTGGCAAGAATGGATACTGACGATGTTGCTGACGAAAATCGCTTAGAGGAACAATATAACTTTATGATAAATCATGAAGAGTATAGTGTCGTAGGAACACTTGCGAATGAATTTTCAAAAAATAGCACTACGGGGGTTTTAGGAAAACCTGGTGAAAAAACAGCCAAGTCGCTAGCATATGGTGATAGCATCATTCACCCAAGTGCAATGATGAGAAAGAGAGATGTTCAATCTGTTGGAGGGTACAAAAATTACAAACGAGCAGAAGACTTATCTCTTTGGTTTGAGTTAGTTATGAAAGGGTTTCGTCTTTTTGTGATTGACAGAGTGTTGTTGAACTATAGGGTTAATAAAGAGGACTATTCAAAGAGAAAACTCAAAACACGCGGAGGCGAGATTAAGGCGCGTTTGCATTACTACCGTTTGACTAAAGCTCCTGTACTAGCCTACCTGGTAATCGTTAAATCTATTGCATCTAGTATATTGCCGACTAGAACAGTGGCATTTTTCCGCAGAAAAATTATACTAAAACCTAGTAGAGAAGACGAAAGATCTGATAAGAGGCCCTTGGTAAGTGTAGTCATACCAGTCTATAACTGTGCAGAGTATATAGGCGAGTGTATAGACTCTGTTGCTGAGCAAACTTATGACAATATTGAAATTATCGTTGTTAACGACGGTTCTAAAGATGAATCTGAAAAAATTATAAAAAACAAGAAAAAGAAATATCGCAATATTTTATATTATAAACAAAGAAACAAAGGCGTATCTGCTGCAAGAAATTTGGGAATAAACAAAGCAAAGGGGGAGTATATAACTTTTGTGGACGGCGACGACCTAGCTGGGAAATATTTAGTGGAGCGTTTAGTAAATCAAATTACATGTACTCATCCTGAGTGTATAATAGTTAGCAAACCTACACAAAAAATTAATGAATTTGAAGAATGTGCATTAGGATATAAAAAACCTGTCGTAAAGTCCATAAGTAGCGATCAAGCTTTAATCAAATTACTATACCCTTATGGAATTGATAATGGCCCTTGTGCTAAATTATATCCTACAGCCCTGCTGAAAAAAAACTTATTTAATATAGATTTGTCGATAGCAGAGGACCTTGAGTTAAATTATAGACTAATAAAATCTTCTAAGATAATTAAAGTATTGAATGAAAAACTGTATTTTTACAGACCAAACCTGAAGAGCGCAATGAACCAAGAATTCAATAAGAAAAGACTAAGTGGATTAACTGCTACTGATATTATCATTAAGGATGCTTTATCTACAACAAATAACAAAAAAATCCAAAAAGCAGCCGTAGGGCGTCATTTTATCGAAGCAGTTCTAATAGCCTCTGATCCAAGTGTAAATAAATCAGCAGAGGGGTCTGCTATTATAAAGAGAGTCATACTAAAGAATGCAGGATTAGTTATGCGTGATTTTAATATGTTCTATAAGTATAGAATTGTCGCTGCTATAGCGCTAATTAACTACAATTTTGCTATAAAATTATTACAATCACGTGGGCACTAATACTATAAATAAGGATATTTATGAGAATTGTTAATATACGACATTATGATGCAGTGAACCTAGGAGACGACTTATTTATAAAAATTCTAACTGATCGGTATAGGAATAAATTCCTTGTAAATTATGCAGCTTATAGAGTTGTAAAAAAAGAATCTGCTAATAATATAAAAAAAAGGAATAGCTTTACGGTATCTAATTTAACAAAAATATTAAGAAGGGTACTTCGAAATTGTTTTTACATCGTACCAGACCAATTAAATAAAGGTGACTTGCTAGTATACATAGGAGGCTCATTATTTATTGAAAACAATAATTTGGACGCCTGGAAGCGAGAGAAACAATTTTATGATAGCTTAGGCAAACCATACTATATTTTAGGATCCAATATTGGGCCGTACAGTTCGCCTGAATTTATCGAAATTGTACGTTCGATTTTTAGTAGGGCAGAAGATGTGTGCCTGCGCGATAGCTATTCCTATGAGCTAGTAAAGGATTTAGACAATGTTAGGCTTGCGACAGATATTGTATTTACTTTAGATGTCTCCAAATATAAACGCGACACTAAGAGTAATAATCATGTAATATCTGTGATTGATGCATCAAGAAAGTTTGATAGCGAAACCTCTAAAAAATATAATGAAACAATCGCTAGAATCATTAAAAAATTATTAGCAGAGGATGAATCGTCTGTTACGCTAATGTCGTTCTGCGAGAAAGAAGGTGATGAAAATGCCTGCGCTACAATTATGTCGCTACTGCCGGAAGATATAAAGGACAGAGTTGAAACATATAGATATAGGGGTAATATAAGCGAAGCTCTGCAAGTTCTGGCAGGCGCCAAGACTATAATTGGATCGCGATTTCATGCCAATATATTAGGCATGGTGTTTGGCAAGAAAATTTTGCCAATAGCCTACAGTGATAAAACGATAAATATACTTTCTGATATGAAATATCCTGGTCCAATTGTCGATATCAGGGCTATTGATAATTTTGATATTAATGAGCTTGACTTTAACAATATACAGGTAGTTGATATATCAAAGCTTAAAATACTGGCTGAAAAGCAGTTTAGCGAATTAGATAAGGTACTTGTGAAAAAATAAAATGTCCAAAACCTCGTCTCTCATAAAAAACACCATTATCATAGCACTGGGCAAGATATCGACGCAGTTTATTAGCTTTTTATTACTGCCGCTTTACACCACTTACCTGGCGGCGGGCGAGTTTGGCGTAGTTGATTTGATAACAGTCATAGTTTCATTAACAGCTCCAATTATTATGCTGTCGCTGGAGATGGCAGTTTTCCGATTCTTGATCGATGGGCGGGGGGTTAAGGAACGGCAAGCTTCTATCATTACCAACTCATTACAGATGGTGATTTATAGCACGCTGATGGTTTCGTTGATTTATATAATCGTGATACAATTTGTAACGATACCGTATGCTTGGTTGGCGCTTGGCTCTGTGCTGGCGTCAATCGGTTCAAACTACTGTTTGCAGGTTGCCCGCGGGTTTGGTGATAATGTCAAATACGCTATTGGCAGCGTTGTTGCTGGAGTTTCAGCAATCTTGCTAAATATATTGTTTATCACTGTATGTAAAATGGGTGCAACTGGTATGCTTTTAGCGACGGTGATTAGTAATATACTATCCGCGTTGTATCTGATATATTCGCTAAAAATACATAAATACATAAATATTAAACTAATAAACGCCGATAAAAAGCGTGAATTGTTACAATATTCGCTACCATTAATTCCGAATGGTGTGTCGTGGTGGATTGTCAATGCCGCCGACCGTATGATCATCGCCGCGATGCTAGGTGTGACTGCCAATGGTATTTATGCTGTTGCTTATAAATTTCCACAAATTTTTACCGCTATTTATAGTTTTTTCGGGCTGTCTTGGACAGAGTCGGCGTCGGTTCACATAAAATCAGCAGATCGCGACGCGTTCTTTTCCAAAGTTGCCAATATGAGTTTGCGCGTCTTCGGCAGTTTTGGCGCTATTTTAATCGTCGGGGTGTCAGTGTTTTTCAACATTTTAATAAATGCAAAGTATAGCGAGGCGCGGCTATATGTGCCGCTGCTTATCGTAGGGTCGTTGTTTAATTCTATAGTCGGCATTTACAGCGCAATTTATATTGCTAAGAAAGAAACTCGCCAGGTGCTAAATACTTCAGTCGTGGCGGCGGCTATCAGTATCGTGCTTTCTGTGATTTTGACGCCGTTGATTGGATTGTATGGGCCGGCTATAGCGTTAATTGCTGCTTACCTCGGTATGGCAGTCTTTCGCCATTTTGACGTTAAAAAGTCTATTAAAATAACTTACGAGCCAAAAACTATTACAGAAATTACCACGTTGTATATAATATGCATAGGCTTATATTACGCAAATTCTGTCTATGCTACCGCAGTCAATGTGGTGCTGATCGGTGCGGGCGTCGTGTTTATTAATAAGAATACGCTTAAGATAGCCAAAGATACTATATTGAAAAAGACGCGCGGATTAAGACGAAAACAAGCCGATAAGCTAATGCAAGAATGGAATTCTGAGAATGGCGCAGACTAAGAAATTATCTAAAATCCACTTACTTCTCCCGCTACTTTGGATGGCGGTTATTTTCATGCTTTCGCACCAGCCAGCTTCGGTTTCTAGTGGGCAGAGCGGCGTGTTTGTCGAGCAATTGCATCATATTGCACCGAGTGTCGATCAGCAGCTGCTGACTTTTCTGGTTCGCAAAGGTGCGCATATCTTCGCTTATTTCGTGCTGGGTATTTTGACGTTTAATGCTTTATGGCGAGTGGATTTAAGCAAGTTCAAATTTAACCGCCCAGCTATGCTGTCAATCATTGTTTGCGCACTTTACGCTGCCAGCGATGAGTTCCACCAGCTATTTATCATCGGTAGAAGCGGCGAGCTTCGCGATATTATGATAGATAGCTGCGCCGCAATGGTTGGAGTATTTATAATAAGTATTTTTGTAAGAATATTGCAAAAAAGTAAAAAATAGAGTATAATATATAAGATATGGTGTCTGAAGTTACTAAAACTACTAAACTAAGCGTCGGCTTGCGAAGAATTGTCGCTGGTATTTTGTTGTTATCGTTCATAGCGCTGGTGGTTAGTGTTTTGCAGGCGGGGATTGTGCCTGAGCGTTATTTGTGGATTGGTTTGCCGATTTACGGGATGATAACCGTCGCGATCATTTGGGGGTTAGTCAGCCAGAAACGTTTCGGTAATATACATGCTGGCGTACTGGTAACGCTTGGCATAATTGCTTTGGCGATTACTGCTGCGAATATTTATATTATCAGTACGGCGCGAGCTTTTGATAATCTGACATCCTCGGTACAGAGCAGGAAATCATCGTATGTTGAATATGTGATTGCTGCCTATAAGGATCGTAATACATCGCTTAATAATGCTCAATCGGTCGGGATGCTTTCGGCTGATCCGCTTTATAATAAAGTAACTAAGGCAGTCAAGGACGAAACTTCTGCCAATCAACAAGCGCTGGATAGTTTGGCTGAACTTAAGAATAAACTCGAGTCAGGCGATCTGCAGCTGGCAACTATTCGCAAGGCTAATATGCCAATTATCGAAGAAGCTGATAAAACTTTCCACGATAATTTGGTGGTGCTGCAGACTATTCGCGTGGAAGGGGAGGCTGCGAAACAGTCTTCGGCGATTAATGTTGATAAGCCATATGTTCTTTACATCAGCGGCATTGATACGGCTGGCAAAATATCTACCGTATCGCGTAGCGACGTCAATATATTGATGGTGGTTAATCCAGCTAAACATTCGATTCTACTGGTAAATACGCCGCGCGATTATTATGTGCAACTGCACGGCACGACTGGCTTGCGCGATAAGCTGACGCATGCCGGGGTGTACGGCGTTGATATGTCGGTGAAGACGTTGGAGGATTTGTATAGTATTAATATCCAGCACTATGTTCGCATCAATTTCACTTCTCTGGTAACTCTGATCGACGCTATCGGTCCAATTGAAGCTTATTCGGATTATGATTTTAAGTCTTACCATAAGGGTTATAATACACTGAACAGTAAGCAAGCTCTGGAGTTTTCGCGCGAGCGCTACAGCTTCCAGGAAGGCGATCGCCAGCGCGGGCGCAACCAACAGCACGTTATCGAGGCGATTATCGCCAAGTTGTCGCGTACCGAAAACGCCGTGAAATTACCGCAGATTGTCGATACTATCCGCAACTCCATCGAGACGGATTTATCCGAACAGTCGATCAAGGCGATCATCCGCAAACAGCTTGACGATATTCATCCATGGAAAGTCGAATCGACTAACGTCGACGGCGCAGGCGCCATGGAGCCAACTTACAGCTACAGCGGTACGCCGCTTTACGTGATGATTCCGTCCAATGAATCGGTTGATGCTGCCAAAGCGAAGATTTCGGCATACTTACAACAATAATTAATACCACTTTACTTTCTGCATTAGGCTGCTTATTGTAACAATGTGCAATAGGCTATTTCACAGCAGATTCTGGTTTGATAGCCCTTTTCATATAGCTAACGATAACTTTGCTTGTGCGCTGGCGGATGGCGTGGGTGGCGGTAGTTAGCGAATGCAGCGTAACTCGCTGATTCTTTTCGGCAATGTGCTTTAGATTCTTTTCGACGATAAACGGGTCTAGTTTGCCATATATAATATCGGTGTCGATGCGTGTTTCGGCCAATTTGCGGCTAGCATTTTGGCTGATAATACCCGCCAGTAGCGTATCGCGAAAGGCGCTAAAATTATCCTGGGTCAGCTGCGTTTCTGAGAAGCCGGCCAGTCCCAACTTAGAGTATAAATCGTAGCCAGCCACTACCGCCTTGGGTGTTTTTAGCGCTTGGCGATAGATTTCGCGTAGTAGATTGTCCTGGCGTAATCGCGCCGCGCCTGTATGAGAGCTATCACGATAAATCGGTGGCGCCACCAAGATACAGCGCTTAACAATACCCTTATACATACTAGCGAACTCGATCGCCACCAGCGAGCCAAACGAATGTCCGACCAGCACCACCGGACCGCTCAAACCATTCGTCAAGCAGGTAGCCAGCAGGTGGCGGGCTTGTTCGCGGGCACTGTACATCCGCCGCGTTTGCGCCAGATAAGAATCGCCGTGGCCCAACAAATCAACTACGATATAGTTGCAATTAGCTGGTACATTCTCGATAAAAGGTTGCCACAATTCACCGGTATCCGCCAGACCGTGAATAAAGACATAAGTCACCGCGAATGGCCGCCGCAAACGTTTATAACGGACGCGCAATCGATAGGGAACATGCAGCATCTTGTGCAGGATTTGATCGCGGAACTTGCGTTTAGCCGCCATCAACGCCTACTTGTCTAGTTCTTTTAAGCGAGCGATTCGCGCCTCGGTCGACGGGTGAGTCGAGAAGAGAGCTTGCAAGCCGCCCAGCGAGAACATATTCGAAAACATTAGATGAGCTGAAGCTTCTTGGCTTGGCGATGGTGCAATCGGCGGTACGCTAGCTTTCCAGTTTTCTAGCTTCATCAGCGCCGACGCTAAATCATCGCCAGTGCCGAGAATACTGTGGCTATACTGATCGGCCGCATACTCGCGGCTGCGCGATACTGCCATCTGGATTAACATTGCAGCGATCGGCGCCAAAATTAACGAGGCAATCATTGCAAAGATATTACCGCCGTCATCGTCGTCCGATGATCCGCCAAACAGGAAAGCCAGCTGCGCCAGATAACTAATCGCACCCGCCAGCGTCGCGGCGATGGTCGAGATTAGCATATCGCGGTGTTTGACATGACCTAATTCGTGCGCCAAAACCGCCCGCAGTTCATCCTCATTCAGAATATCCATGATACCAGTCGTCACCGCTACGGCAGCATGCTGCGGCGAGCGGCCCGTCGCGAAAGCATTAGGAATCGGCGTCTCGACGTAATAAAGTTTTGGCATCGGCAAATTCGCTTGGGCTGTTAACTCGCGGACGATACGCTCGACCTGCGGGTAACGATTGCCCAGCGGTTGGGCACCTTGCATCTTAATTACTAGCGACGAACTGAAAAAATACATGAAAAAGTTAGACACTGCCGCTAATCCTAGCGCCATCAACATACCCTGCTGGCCGCCAAACGCATAGCCAACCATCATGAATAACCCTGTCAGAATTGCCATGAGTAGGGTAGTTTTGAAAATCTGCTTCATATCTGCAGTCTATTATAGCAAATTGTCTTAAAGCTATCTTAAAGAACGTACCAGAGGGTTGCAGCAAACTGGCTTGTCGATATATACTAATCATAAGCAACTCTAAATTAGGGGGCATCACGTCTAACTATATTGATCGGTTTTGGCATCACCGCGCCAGCGAAGCAATTATGCTTATCCTCGCTGTTATAGCTGGATTATCTGCTTGGTCTATTGGTAGTGGAAGGGGACCAGACAGCCCTTTGTACGTGTCTATGCTACCAGGCTCGTTAGCCACAATTGCTTTGGTGATTACTTTAGCGTCATATTTTGTTGTTAAGCGAAACTTTTACCAGTCGCTGCTAATTAATTATATCTTGTTGACTGCAACGGGCTGGCTGCTAGTTTTTGCCTCCAGCAATCAAGGAGCGCCACACCTAGCGCTATTTGCAGTAATCGTCGCTGTCGGACCATTACTTGGGACTTACGGCCTATTGACAGCTGTCATCGCCGCTGCGGCCGCGGTGGCGGAGCGTTTTATTATTGAGCAGACACCCTTGGGATCATTAGCAGCATTGGCTATGATGCTATTTACACCCTTACTAGCTACAAGTTTACTGTGGCTGCGCCGACACCAATCTGTTGGCGCTAGTGAACCAATCTGCGAGAGTTTAGCTACCGTGGCTGGCCCTCAAGCTTCTGACATTGTTATCAGCGCTATCGGCGACGGGGTAGTAGCCGTCGATGCGAAGGGTATCATCACCTTGATCAATCCAGCAGCCCAGCAGCTAGTTGGCTGGGGTAATCAAGACGCCATCGGCTTGTCGTACAAATCAGTCATCAGGCTGATGGACCAGGACAATAATACCATCAAAGACAACGATAACGGCGACATCATTGCTCGCGTCCTCAACACCAACAACCCGCTCAAAACTGACGATTTCAAGATCAAGACCCAATCTGACAAAAATTTTATGGCTAGCATTTCAGTTAAGCCAATCAGTAACAAGCATAACGACGGCGCGGTGATTGTCTTTCGCGATATCACCGCCGAGCGCAGCGACGAGCGCCAGCGCGCCGAATTCATCAGCACCGCTAGCCACGAGATGCGTACGCCAGTTGCCAGCATTGAGGGTTACCTCGGCCTAGCACTTAACCCGCAAACCGCCACCATCGACACGCGCGCTCGCGGTTATATTACCAAAGCGCATCAATCAGCCGAGCACTTGGGCCGGCTTTTTCAAGACTTGCTCGATATTAGCAAAGCTGACGACCATCGCCTCAGCAACAACCCAAAAATCGTTAATGTCATCGACTTCATCAAAGATATCGCCGACGGATTAACACCGAAGGCCGAAGAAAAAGGCTTAAGCGTCAACTTCGTACCATCGACTAGCGATGTTTCCAGCAAGGAGGTCCAGAACCGCCGAATCAACCCGATTTTATATGCTAATGTTGATAACGACCACCTCCGCGAAATCGTCCAAAACTTGATTGAAAATGCTATCAAGTACACGCCGTCGGGCAGTATCACCGTTGACGTAACTAGTAACAACGACCAGGTGACGATAAGTGTCGCCGACACTGGCATCGGCATCCCGCCAGAGGACGTTGGCCATCTCTTCCAGAAGTTCTACCGCGTCGATAACAGCGACACCCGCCAGATAGGCGGTACTGGGCTGGGCTTATACTTGTGCCGGCGACTAGCCGAAACTATCGGCGGACGATTGTGGGTTGAAAGCGAATATCAGCACGGCAGTACATTTTTCTTGGCTATTCCACGAGTTGATCATGTTGCTGCCACTTTTCTAAATGACAACGGCGAAACCGAAAATAACACCAGCATTGATAAGTTATCAGCTGAAGACATGCTAGCTAGCAATGCGCCAGAAATTCTAGCGGTTGCGCCAGCGGCTGCCGATTTTGAGCAAACGCCGCTCGACACACCAACACTAACAGCTCCAACTCAGACATTCACCGATACTAGCTTGCTCAACTATTCGCCGCCACCAGCACCCAAACCAGACGATTTAAACCAAAACGCGGCCAGTACAACCAAGCAATTTACCAACACGCCGCTTAGCGATATTGAGGCCGCACCCGACAAATACGCTGAACAATTGCGCAACGAAATCAAATTAAACGTCCCGCCGCGGCGAAATTAAAACTATAGGGTATAGCATTTTTAAACCATAACCGTTAAAATAGGGGTAAGATGACAAAAATATTACTAGTAGAAGACGACAAAAGCCTCAGCGAGATTTATAGCGTACGGCTGCGCGCCGAGGGCTATGACATATTATCTGCCAGCGACGGCGAACAAGCCTTGGCGCTTGCCATCAAAGAAGTACCCGACCTAATAATTAGCGACGTTATGATGCCGAATATCAGCGGCTTCGACATGCTGGATATTCTACGCAGCACCACCGAAACACGCGGTATTCACGTTATCATGATGACCGCTCTGTCAAGCGATGAGCAACGCCAACGCGGCATGGCGCTCGGTGCCGACCGCTATCTAGTCAAATCGCAAGTCGGTATCGAAGATGTCGTTCGCACCGTTCACGAAGTTCTCGGCGACGCCTCAGTACCAGCCGACACGCCAGCGCCTCTTGTCAACGAGCCAAAACGAGCTACTATTGAACCTGGTCCTAGTGCTAGGGCGACGGAACCAGCGCCAGCTAACAATTCTCCAGAAAAGGCTGAAAGCGATAACACTAAAGCGAATGAACTAAATCCAAACCCCGAAACTCCAGGGGGCCCAGCTTCTAGCTCTAATCCAGCAGCCAGCTCGACCGCTCCAACACCGGCTAACCCAGCGCCGACCGATACGGCGGCAGCTACCGTTACAACGATGCCTGCCAGCACTACTGCAACGACAACTCCAACCGCCCCTCAACCAGCACAGCCAGAACCAGCAGCTATTCCCGCAGCTCCATCGGCACAGCAACCAAATCCGCTAGTTGCCGCACCGCACGAAACTCCAGCAGCTAGCGCGCCCGCCGCCGTCACTAACATCCCAGTCACTACTCCGGCTAATCCAGTGCTCAGCCAAGCTGCACCCGCAGCTACTTTGCCGCCGCCAGCTAGCGCGACAACTGCACCGAGAGCTAGCACTTTGCCGCAACCAATCGCGCCGTTTTCAACTAACCGGCCAGGTTCGTCAGGCCGAGTGATCCAGCCAATCACCCCAACCGATCAAGAACCAATTGATTACACTGCTCGCATGAGCGAGGAGCTAGCTACTTATCAAAACCTTAACACTATCCCGGCACCACAGGCAAATCCTACGAATGTGTTCCCTCAGACCGCGCCAGCAGCAACCCCTGCGGCTGCGCCAACTCCAGCGCCAGCTGCACCCGAGCCAGCTTCTATGGCAACAAACCCAGCGCCATCAGTAGCGCCGACTTCACCGTCTGCCAGTACTACTGCAACGACAACTCCAACCGCCCCTCAACCAGCACAGCCAGAACCAGCAATCACTCCTACTGCACCAGCGTCGACTATACCTCACATAATGCCAGGCCCAGCCGCAGTTGCTACGCCAATCAGTAATATGGCCGCATCAGCAGGGGGCGCTTTGAATAATCCTTCCGCGCAGCCTGCGCTTAATGCCACACCGCCAGCTGCACCAGCTATACCAGCACCAAACATTAGCACACCAGAGCCAGCTGCACCATCAGCAGCACCAGCCTCTTCCGATGAGGCCGGGTTAAAGTTTGAAGAAACCGCAATTTCCTCAAGCCAACCAAAATAATCGTCTTATGGTAAGCCAAAAATCAGCTAGTGGCACCGAAACGATTCGCCTCAATAAATTCTTAGCACTCCAACTCGGTATCTCGCGGCGTGAAGCCGACAATCTCATCTCGACAGACACCGTCACTATCAACGGTAAGCCAGCGACGCTTGGCACCCGTCTATCACCAACCGACACCGTCAAAGTTGCTGGCCGCGATATCAGCTCTCATGCTATCAAAAAAGTCTACATCGCTCTCAACAAACCAGTCGGTTATGTTTGCTCGCGGCGCCAGCAGGGCCACGCGCCGACAATTTATTCATTATTGCCGCGCGATTTACATCACCTCAAGCCAGTCGGCCGCCTTGACAAGGATAGTTCTGGCTTGATTCTGTTGACCAACGACGGCGATTTTGCTCACCGCATGACCCACCCGAGTTTTCGCAAGACTAAAATATATAAAGTCCGCCTCGACCGGCCGCTTGAGCCGCTGCACCAGCAGATGATTAGCGATTTTGGCGTCAACCTCGAGGACGGCCGCAGCCAGCTGGCTCTAGAGCGCCTCGACGATAGCCGCCTCAACTGGCAAGTCGTCATGAGCGAAGGCCGTAACCGCCAAATCCGCCGCACCTTTGCCGCGCTCGGTTACACCGTCGTGCGGCTGCACCGCGTACAATTCGGCAATTATTCGCTTGGCAACATGAAACGAGGGGAGTGGCAAAGTGTTTCCGCTAGTTAACAAATTAAGTTGTCTTAATATACCTATCTTGGATTATAATAAATACTATGTGTATGCCAAACCCCGACCCAACTCCTCATTACCAACTGACCAACCACGCCAACGATTCAATATCTTGGTTGTTCAACCCGCTACACAAGCGCACATTATGTTTTGACGAGAATAGCAGTTTTTACTCTGTAGCCAGCGCACCGAGAACAATCTCGTTTGGACCACACGCTGAATACGGCATTGACGTCTGCGCCCTTGGTCTTGAGATAATAATTATCGCAGCCTGTTTCATTGGCTGGCGAAATTTGCGGCGTTCAAAACATAAAAATAATGATGAGTCCTCCGCGTCGTGGAAGGCTTTCGCCGAATGGATATTTCTAGTAGCGGGCGGATTATTCTTGACGGCAGTATTACTATCGACACTGCATAACGCCATTTCAATCGGCATATTATAAATTCTACTATACTGCTAGCGCTCGCCAAATCAACTCACCTCTGTTATAATTAAGTTAATTATGGCAACCAAACTTCCTACTGTCGCTATTATCGGCCGTGCCAATGCTGGTAAAAGTTCGCTATTCAATCGCATCATGCGTTCGCAGCAAGCCATTGTTGCCCGCGAAGCCGGCACTACTCGCGACAATGTCATCGGTAAAGCGTCATATCAAGGCCGTGAATTTTGGCTAGTTGACACCGCCGGCCTCAAGCCCGCCGAGGACGAATTCGAAGCCAGCATCCAAGACCAAATCACCGAGGCTGCCGAAGCCGCCGACGTCATTCTCGTGGTCGTCGACAGTACCAAATACCCCAGCGACGAAGACCGCCGCGTCGCCAAAACTGCCCTAAAGAGCCGCAAGCCAGTCATTCTCATCACTAACAAAATCGATCTGAAAGGCAACCTACCTGATAGCGAATTCTTGCGCCTCGGCATTAAATCAATCATTCGCACCTCTGCCGAACACAACTCTGGCATCACCGATGTCCTTAGCGAAATTTGCCAGCACATTCCCGCTAAAAAGCAAACCGAGCCCAGCGAAACTCTCAAAATCGCCCTTATCGGCCGGCCAAATGTCGGTAAATCTAGCCTGTTTAATACGCTGGCTGGCAAGCAGCAAGCCATCGTTGCCAGCCGCGCCGGCACCACCCGCGACGTCAACCGCGTCCGCCTGCAATACCACGGACAAGCGATTGAGTTGCTCGACACCGCCGGTATCCGCCGCCAAGGCAAGCAAGAGGTCGGTATCGAGAAGTTTAGCGTCTTGCGCACCCTCGCCGCCATCGAAGAAGCTGATATTTGCTTTTTGCTAATGGATGTCAATGAGCTGAGCACCGCTCTCGACCAAAAGCTAGCCGGTATTATCACCGAAGCAGGCAAGGGGCTAGCCATCGTCGTTAGCAAATGGGACATCGCTCTCGGCAAAGATGCCTACACCCGTGACGCGCTGGCACCAAAGATTTCAGCACAATTCGACTTTACACCGTGGGCGCCATTGATTTTCACCAGCTCGGTCACTGGCCAAAACGTTACCAAGTTATTTGACTTAGCCCTCAGCATCAACGAACACCGCCAGCAAAAAACTACTACTCGTAAGCTTAACGATCTCCTGCAGCAATCAGTTCAAAAGCATCCGCCAGCCGGCCTGAAAAACACCCACCCGAAGCTGCGCTACATCGTACAAACCGATACCAATCCGCCATGGTTCGTCATTTACGGCAGCAATTTGAAGTTCGTCCATTGGAGCTACAAGCGTTATCTAGAGCGCCAAATTCGCGATGTTTTCGATTACACTGGTACGCCGATCAAACTATCTTTCCGCGACGAGAAGCAGCTCAAAGCCAACCGCGAACGCGTCGCCCGCGGCCTGGCGCCCGTCACCAAAGCCTACAAACAAGCCAAAAACGCCGAAAAACAGCTATAAAACCACATTTTTGACAAAACCCCTTGATATTTTGTTCTATTAGTGATATATATATTAGCTTTTGTTGACGAGTTACGTAAATTCTTGTCCGAAAGTGTATTTTGACAAGCAGAGGAACATACCTTAGATACGAGGGAGGTTGGTCAGAAAGGTAGACTTGAAATGGAAACGACGAACACAAAATTCGCCGTCAATTTCGATGCGCTCCCCGATTTCAAGGTGGCACCCAACATCTCTGTTACTTCGTGGCAAGAGCAAACGAAAAACAAGGATGAAGACTCCCTCCTCGGGGAAGTCATCAGATTCGCCATCAAGGTAGCGCGACTCACACAGGCCGCGGTAGAAGTAGACAAGAAGCCCATCGAGGAAATCGTCCCTTGGGCTGTCTCGATCGCAGACACTATTGGCATCTCAGGACATGGGTTCTACTGCGCGTCGCGCTGGTTAGCCTACTTCTGGAGCTACCGAGACGAATTTGCCGCATGGTTCAACAGCGGGCAACCTGAGTCAAGCTTCGTCCCAAGCCAGGATCTGATCCGTGCTCTGACGAAGAGCGAGTAGCGTGCCATCGAACTGACAAGTTAGAATAATTTACTTGGCGGTTCACAATCTCCCGCCAACGATTCTTCTGCTTGTCAGTTCGCTCCATAGATGTGTGTCTATGCTGATGAGTCGGAAACGACGAAAGCGAATAATTTATTCAAACATCATCAATTGCGCCGCCAAAGCTTCACGGGTAATCTCATCCGCTCGCTCGCCGATGAACACAATTTTTGCCGCCTCCTCAGGCCCGGCATGAGTTATCTGAATCTGTTGCTCGGTCGCCTCCACATGCTGGTGCGCGCCGTTGTCACTAATAAAGCAACCCTTCAGCCGCCGTAGACCATACGCCGCAAATAATTCCGGCCATATTTTATCCAACGTCGTCGCCGTAATTTTCATGCCCGAAACATCCAGCACGGCGTACGTCGGATTATCCGGCACCGCCAGCTCGCCATCGTACGTATCAAAAAACGCAAGCAGCCCCGACGGCGTAGTTATTTTACTGAAGTCAAACCGACCGTGCGGCGCGCTAAGCACCTTGGCGTAGGGCAGGGCGCGGCGTTTCATGTCGTATTCAGCTCGCTCGCTATCGTTCAATAAATCTTCCTTAGTCACCAAAATCACGTCTGCTGCCTGCAGTTCAACCTCGTGCGCCGGCTCAATCCCGCGCAAAATCTCGTGCGCATCGATCACGTAAAAACTCTGCATCAACTCGTACTTATTGAAGATTTGTGCATTAATCAATTTCTCGACCAAGTTCATCGTTCGCGCCACGCCCGTCGCCTCAATAAACACCGGCGCCGGAGAATTGCGGCAAAAGTCCAGCAACATCCGCGTCAGCGCGTGTTTCGACGAGCAGCAGACACAATCGCCAGCCAACGTCGTCACCATCTCCGCCAATCCCTCCAGCCGATAGCCGTCGACATTTTCGTTAGCATACTCATTTTCAATCACCCGCGCGCCCTTATAGTCACTTTGTTGCAATAAGAATTCCAACACGCTGGTCTTGCCAGCACCCAGCGAGCCGTTCACCAAATATAGCGGCACTTTGTCAACAACCGCCCGCGCCTCGTCAAACGCCGCATTAACACTAAATTCCAAATCATCATCACGTTTCGCCATATCTCTATTATACGTCATCACAGCCAAGGTGATATACTAAGGCTATGAAAGTCATCCTAGCTCTCGGCAATCCTGGCGAAAAGTACGTTCACACGCGGCATAATGCTGGCTTTTTGGTGGTTAACCAGTTGGCGGCGGAGCAGGGTGCACAATTTAGCAATAAGCCCAAATTCTTTTCCGACATTGCCGAATTAAACATGTCTGGAGAAAAAATTCTCCTCGTCAAACCGACCACGTACTACAATGACGTCGGTATTTCTGCGCGGGCGCTCATGGATTTTTATAAACTGACACTGGATAATGTACTTGTTATCCATGACGATACGGCGCTTGATTTTGGCAAAATCCGTGTCCGTAAAGGCGGGCGCGACGCTGGCAGCAACGGTTTGAAATCGCTACATACTCACATCGGCGCTGATTTCTGGCATATTCGTATCGGCACCGATAACTTACTGCGCCGGCAAATTGGCGATGTTGATTTCGTCCTTAGTAAGTTCAACGCCGACGAGCAAAAAATCCTCCGCGATTGGACGATCCCCGAATCTATCAAGCTAATCGGCACATTTCTTGATGATACTATCGAACCGATCAGCGTCAAACTCTAACCCCCGACACATCACTACGCCATTGCGCCTGCGAAATTAAAAATGCTTATTGCAACAATGTCGCAATAAGCAAGCGATATCGCCCGAAACAAAAAGCCACAAATATCAATTACCGTCGCTTACGCGGCACAATTTTCGCCGCGCCGTGTTTCAGCCGCTGCTCAGCGCTATGTAATTTCGCCGCGGCTGCTTCTTGCAAATTAATCGCTCGCGCCTCCAGCATACTACTACCAACCGCCAAGCTCACAAACAGCAGCCCCAAGCCTCCCGTCGCCCACTCCGGCAGCTCCAGATGAAACAACTTGGCGATCATCATCATACCCAGCGCCATAATCGCCCAGTGCGCGCCATTTTCCAGATATTTATATTTACTGAGCATGCCCGTCCGCAGCAAATACACCGTCAGCGACCGCACCCAAATCGCCCCAGCACCCAAACCCGCCACGATCAGCAGCACACTGCTGGTGATAGCAAAGGCGCCGATGACGCCGTCAAAGCTAAAACTAGCGTCCAGCACTTCCAGGTAGAGCAGGCTAGCGAACGCCGCCCAGCCAACCTTGACCTTGACTGACTTAGCATCATCCTCGTGAAAGAATGAGCCAAATAGTTCCAGTCCAATGTGCAGTATAATCCCCAGTACCGACGAGATCAGCACCAGCGCCCGATGCGGCGGCTCAACCGTAAAGTACAGCACCGCCGCCACGCTGAGCATCAAACACACCTTGAAATTCTCAAACCGCCCAGCCTTGGCCAGCCACGGCTCGACATGCCGCATCCAATGCACGCGCTTGTTATAATCAATGAAATAACTGAGGCCGATCATAATCAAAAACGCGCCGCCAAAGGCATCAATCATCGGCGAGGCTTCGTGCAAAATATGGCCGTATTCCGCCGGCTTATTCAGCGCCAAATCGACCACTTCCATAAAGCCATGGCCGCTCGCTACCATCACGATGATAATCGGCAGCACGAACCGCACCACAAACACCGCCACGAAAATCCCAACCGTCAAGAACACCTTCTGCCAAACCTGGTTCATGCCGGCCAGTACCTTGCTGTTGATCACCGCGTTGTCAAAGCTAAAAGTTACTTCCAATACCACCAAAATTGCAAACAACCACAAGCCGCTCGCGCCGAAATGCCCGAAAATCAGCCCGCCCAACGCCAATGTCAACAGCGCCGAAAACCAAAAAATCCGAAATGGGTGATGCGAGTGCCAGAGATGTTTCATAATGATTTAGTATAGCACAAGCTTACTGTTATAATTTATAAGTATGGCAAAAAAACGTGTCAAAAGCTTAAACATAAATAAGCTAATTAACACAGCCAAGATGCTTACTGGCTGGATATTTGCGCCAGTATTGATTGTCGCAATATACTTATATAGCCCCCAGCTTGGACTATGGCTAATCAGCGACAAATCAGACATTTGGTTCAACGAAACTGCAACAATGTTGCAAGACTTCCTAACCATCACGCTAAGCATAGTCATTGAAGCTTTACCTTTTGTTATCCTCGGAATTATCATTTCATATTTGATTCGCCGCTTTTTGCCGCCAGCCAAACTCACTAAAATTTTACCGCGTAACCCATTTTGGCGCCGATTTACATTATCGCTAGCCGGACTAGCACTACCAGTCTGCGAATGCGGCAACGTACCGGTCGCTCGTAGCTTACTAGCTCGCGGATTAAAACCCGCCGACGTCGTCAGTTTTCTATTCGCCGCGCCGATTCTCAATCCCATCACCATTATTGCAACAATGACCGCTTTCAGTTTTCAGCCCTACATGATTTGGTGGCGAATTATTTTTGCATTGATAATCGTCCAACTGACCGCTTTGATCGTCAGCTTCATGGACGAAAATAAAATCGTTCGCCCAGCTTTCAAAGAGTATTGCCGCATGCACGAGCACAGCTCTAAGTTCAGGGAGACGCTTGGATCCTCGCGCGACGAATTCTGGCAATTATTCACTATGCTAAGTATCGGCGCTATCATCGCTGCCGCCACTCAAGTTTTCATACCGCGCGCCATCATTAACACTGTCGGTAACGACATCATCTTATCGGTTATCGCCATGATTGGTTTGAGTTTCGTGGTCTCGATCTGTTCTAGCATCGATGCCTTTTTTGCATTAGCCTATGCCCGCAATTTCACAGCAGGCTCGATTCTATCATTTCTATTAGCTGGTCCGATGATTGATATCAAGCTAATCGTATTGATGCGAACCACTTTCCGTTGGCGATTTATCGCTGTGGTGATGTTAATAATTTTCGCATTGTCGTTCGCGGCAGGCATAGGAGTAAACTTGCTTTATGCGAGCTAATTTGGCGAAATCATTGGGCGGAATTGCTGCCTGCGGATATGTTTTGCTGCTAGCTTGCCGCGGTCAGCTCGGTTTCTACATCCATCCGCGCTACCATCTTTTTGCTGTCATTTTGAGCACGATAGGTATCGTTTTCTTGGTTATTGATATAGTGTTGCAATTAAAGAGCGGCGCATTAACTGAACACCACCGTTTCGAATTCCGCCATATCAAGTTCGCCTCGTGTCTATCTGTCCTAATTTTACTAGCGGGCTATCTGCTGCCGCCAAAACCGTTATCACCGAGCAGCGTCACTCAAAGAGAAAATTCTATCACCACCAGCCAAACAAACTATTGCAATATTCCTAAACCTAAAGAAAGCGAGACGAATGTATCGATCAACCGCTGGCGATCTGCTTTCAACTCCTGCCAAAAACTATCGTATTTTGACAATACTAGCATAACGATAACTGGTTTCGTCTCGAGCGGCACACTACAAAACTATGGCTACGATTATTTCGAACTGGTACGCTACGTTATCAGTTGCTGCGCCGCCGATAGCATACCTATGAAAATCTTAGTAGAAAAAACTCCTGCGAATAGCTACCGCGATGGCACTTGGTTAACCGTCAAAGGGAAGTTGATGCAAAAAATAATTAACGGCAAAGCTGAATACGTCATCACCGAGTCTACCGCTACCGCGATACCGCAGCCAGAAGACCCTTACGAATTATTTGGTTTATAATCTTGCCACTTTTTAGTAGCGCCATCTTCCTGGTAATATTCGTGTGCGCGCCAGTTAGATAAGAAGTTTTTATCGTGCTCGATTTCACTTAGTAGCGGAAAAATCTCACTGAGCAGCATTTCGTCGGGATACTGTTCGCTGTCCGTCAGAGGACGTTGCCCGTTACTGCACAAATGTGCATTAAGAAATATAAAGCGCTTAGTACAAATATAGCCGGGCTTTGAACAGTGCAAGCGAAAATCGTGTATGGTTTGAATCGGCTGCGCCTCATCCTGATAGGCCTCAAACTTGTACATCACCCAAACTAGTGGTGTATCAAACGTCATGGCGTCAGATAGCCGTTGCTGGTCTCGCCGCAAACCGTCAAGTTCAGTTTGTACTTGTTCAATATCGCTATTCCTCAATTTCGCCAATGCCAAACGGCGCTCCGCAGCAGCAATCTTTGCTGTCAAAGTCTTATACTCATCATACATATCAAGCAGCTTATCAACCGCCACTCTCGCGCTATTCGTACCTTTCATCATCCCAATTCCTTGATAATTACTGCGCGCGTAATCTCACGCGCCCGCTCGCCAATGACAACTAATTTTAATGACTCGTCAATGGCACCGCGCGTGACCCGCATTTGCTGCGGCGTTGCTTCGATGTGAAGTATCTCGTCACCATCAGCGACCGCGCCTTTCATGCGCCGCAAAGCATATTTAATTCGTAAATTCGTCCAAATCTTTTCAATTTTCTCAGCATTGATATCCAATTCATTCATATCAACTACGCTATAATTTAAGACATTCTCAGCCGCGTTTTCGGCAGATTCGTGCAGTAGCAAATAGTCCAAAATCCGCGATGCACCATCAAGCTGCGCCAAATCAAACTTACCGTGATCCATCATCACAACCTTCGTCAGCCCTTGTTGCAACAATGTTTCAATTAGCTGCTGGTGGTCGTTTTCAGCTAGCAAATCCAGCTTGCTGATCAATACCATGTCCGCTGCCTGAGCCTCCGTTAGCAACGCCTTCGCCAGGCCATCAGCCCTGGCTTCAGCGCCATCCACGACATACAACGACTGCTTCAAATCATACTGCTCAAAGATATCACCAGCCAGCAATTTCTCGAGCACCCGCAAAGTATTAGCGACGCCAGTCGATTCAATAATCACCGGTGCTTTTCCGCTTATTGCAAAATTGTGCAAAATATCAATCAACTCTTCGCCACTACTGCAGCAGATACACTCACCAGCAATTGTCGCCACTTCATCGACGCGTTGTGCCAATCTGCAACTATCAATACTTTCCGACGCAAACTCGTTCTCAATCACTCGCGCGCCAGCAAACTCTAGCTGCTGCACCAAAAAATCCACTAGCGTCGTTTTACCAGCGCCCAGCGCACCATTCACCAAATATAACGCAATCTTATCATTCATAATTAGCCTTTCTTGTACACATATACTGAGTTAATGATATCGTCGTCAGGATTATACTCGACCAGCAGCTGCACGCGCTGCAAACCGTTCGGGTCAAACGCTGGGTATAATAGCGTTTTCGCACCATGCGCGCCGCGCACAATGATCCGCCCGCCAGGCCGGAGCGCTGGCAAAATATTATCAATAATTTGCTGTTTGGCTTCAGCTGAATCGCCCGCCAGCCCAGCCACATAAATCACGTCGTAAGCATTATCCGGCAAAGCCACCGCCGCGCCGTCCGCCACCAAACACTCGCCAACTGGCCAAGCAATCGCCCGTGCTAGCTCGCGCGACTGTGCCAAAGCAGCCGGCGCCACGTCTACCAAATCAACCGCCGCGCCTGTCTGACGCCACAAACACCAAGCGGTCAAAGGCAGGGGACCGCTGCCGATCATCACCGCGCGGCTACGACTGGTCAAGGACAAACCCGACCCTCCCAACAAGCCAACTTCACGCCGCACTAGCTCGCGGTAATTGTCAATATACCAAAACTTTTCCAGCTCTTGCTGCGGACGGGCCGAGCTGGCAATTCGCCGCGACCAATACATTTCCATCTCTGATTCCGATAGAGAACAACGGCGCTGCACTTCGCGGCACACCTCATCATTGCACCAATTTGGTAACGCTGTCGCCTGCACAGCTGCCGCCACCAAGCCAGAAAAAGCCGCATTGACGTCTGGCGATGGTGCAAACTCGTGCAAATTCATCACTGTTTTAATTGCCGTATCCATAGCTTTTCATAATGCCAAACCCTCCCATTTATTGCAAATTTGTTGCAATAAGTTGTATACTTGCAATATCATGACCCTCGACAATCTATTCAAACAGCACAACCTGCGCCTCACCAAACCGCGCCAGCAAGTCTTCGATGCGCTGCAAAAATCAGACGTTCCGCTGACTATCAGCGATATTGCAAAAAACTGCAAGGGTATTAACCGCACCAGCGTTTATCGCGCCTTGGTGGCGTTCAACGATCTCAAAATCATTAACGTTGTTCACGTCGGCTGGAAGAACTACTACGAGCTAGCCGAGCCATTCATTCCGCATCATCATCATTTATATTGCATCCGCTGTCAAAACGCTACACCAATCCAAACCCCAGAATTAGAGCAGCTCATCAATTACCTCAGCAGAAAATACAGCTTTTTGGTCATTGATCACCATTTTGAGCTTGAAGGTGTTTGCCAAAAATGCCGGCAAAAACAGCAGCTAGCTAAAAGCGCTAGTGCTAGCAAAAACAAGCCAAAGCCAGAATCAAAATCAACAAAGTAACCCTAATCGCTAATCATCGTCAGCAGCGTCTCGCGCTCGCGAATCAGCTCGCGGTAGCGTTTGAGCAAACTCATAATATCGTTGCGCTGCTCATTACTGAGGTCAAACACCGCCAACAACACTCCGTCAATTTCTTTGGCAGCCTTTTGCGTGTCCGACAGATTAGCCAATCCCGGCACGGTAGCCAGATATTCCGCACGAAGGTCCTCGGTCTTTTTTTCATAGAGAGCTAGCCGCTTGGCCGGACTATTGGCTGACTTTTTACCGAGACGCGCCAACGCTTTTTCATACTCTTGCCGCGCCGCCAACACCGACACATAATCAATTTTCAGGCCAAATAACCGCGCCACCAAGCCATTTTGTGCTTGCTCAATCTCGGCAGTAGCACCGTCGATTTCGTTCAAACGCCGCCGCGCTTGGCGCGTCATCCGACGAATCTGATAGTGCTCAACTTTCGACTGGAATAAACGCTTAATCAATCGCGCCTGCGGATCGCGGATTGTCATGCCGAATTCCTCGGCAACCGCACGGTAGAGTAAATAGTCTACATAAACTTCGACCTGCTGCGAACAAACTTCTGCCGGCTGATTAACAAACTCTAGCGCCAAACGATGCAGCTTTTTTTCGCCTTCTGCATAATGTTGCATTGCAAAACACGCTCGTTCAATGCTTTGACTCTGCTGTGCTACGTATTGCAACAATGTTGCAGTTTGCTTATCATCTGTCAAGAAATTGTCGCTCATCGTCTTAATCAGCGTTTTCTGCTGCGGCGCGCTTTCGATTTTACGCAGCCGCGGTAAGCAATCATCACGCCAAGACAAGAAAAATTCCAGCGCCATCGGCACGCTGCGATCAAAGCGCCGCGCCATCCACCGCAACGAGCGCGGGCAAGCCGCATAGACGGCCGCCGCTTGCTGCCGGAACTGTAGTGGACGCACCTCTGCTAGCTTAAGCAAACGATTGTATCGCGCTGGGAATACTTTATCAATATCATTCATAGCGTACCTGAACCTTTCTGAACGAATAATTTAATAATTTTTGCCACGACGCACCACGCTGATTAAAGCGCCGAATCTCACCGTCGACCGATGCTACCTTGACCAGGGCTGGGCTGTACGGTACCTTACGGCTATACATCCACACATCATCGTAATTCCAGCGGCGTAGCGACGGATAAACCCTTTTCAAAAGCTCCACGCCATTGCGATAAAAATACTGCGGGTCGGCTTCTGGCGGCAAGAACTTCTCGGCCGTTAAACCCATATTCTTGACGATACGGCGCACATCCTCCAGCGTCTGCTCGGCACCATTCTCGGCAATCAGCAGAGCATACACGCTGCCGCGGCTGCGAAAGATCACTGCGTATGAATCGCGTCCCGTCTCGATATCGTCAAACAAAAATTCATCGACTGGCATCTCGACATGAAACACTCGCGGAATCAGTTTTTGGCACTCCTCGCGGCGCATTTGATCGTAGTTAAAGTCGTTAGCGGTCATACTTCCATTATACTATTTTTATGACGAAAAGTCAATATTATTAGATAACAAAAAAGCGCTAGGTAAGGGTGGGCATCACCTAGCGCCATTCTGCCCTTCGTCCCACCCTATCGGGTATACGTGATCCACCTCACACATACGGTGATCCGCTGGACAAAGGGGTTAGTATACGCTAAAAAGTTGTCTAGGCACGAAAGTGGAGGGTAGATTACTGCCGTGCGCCTTTTAGCGCAACCTAACATAAGTTAGAATAGGGGGTATAAGGTGCTTGATTCACCACCTCGGGTCAATCAATCATCCCAATATTAGCACACCTTTGACAACATGTCAATACTTTTTAACAGGAACTTGTATGAAAATCAATAAAGTATCACCAGATAGCAGCAATTATCTCAAGGTATTAGCTAATATTGACGACAAGCCGCAAGCATTATATTACTTAGGCGAGATCCCTAAACAACGCCAGCCGACCATCGCTATCGTCGGCACCCGCAAGCCAACCAGCTACGGTATCGAGGTAACCAATCAGTTCGCCAGCGGCCTGGCCAGCCGCGGTTTTATCATTGTTAGCGGGCTAGCCCTAGGTACCGACGCGCTAGCGCACCGCGCCTGCTTAGACGCTGGCGGCACCACTATTGCCATCGTACCTAGCCAGTTACCGAATATTTATCCGCGCAGCAACAGCGCGCTCGCCCGGCGCATTGTCGAAAAGGACGGGGCAATTCTATCTGAGCATTCTACCGATGACACCGAACCGTACATCCTCGGCCGCTGGAGCTTTTTGGAACGCAATCGCTTGGTGTCTGGCTTGGCTGACGCCGTACTAATTACCGAGGCTAGTGCTCGCAGCGGCACGCTCAATACCGCTGCCCACGCGCTAGCTCAAGGCAAAGACGTCTTCGTCGTGCCCGGCAACATCACCAGCCCTCAAAGCGCTGGCTGCAACGCTCTAATCAAGCAAGGCGCCACGCCCGTCACCAGCCTCGACGATATTTTGTCGGTTGTCGCACCAGAATTCATGCCAGACGCGCGAACCGACCAAACCAAGCTGCCGCTCGGCTCAACACCCGCCGAAACAGCGATCATCGAACAGCTCGCTCAAGGTATCCGCGACGGCGACCAGCTGCAAAAGGCTACTCAGCTGCCAGCAACCGAGTTCAATACTGCGCTAACCATGCTTGAACTAACTGGCGCTATCCGCTCGCTCGGCGCCAACCAGTGGACGCTTGTCTAATTAATATTGTTTAAGCTTTTCGCAAATTTGTCATTTTCATCGTGTAATTGTAAACTTAGATATTATGCCTGTTAAGTCCCGTGAAAAGACACTGAGATTCAATCCTAGGACTGATATCCCTACCATTCCCAACGCTATGAGTATTGCTGGCGCGGTTCTAGCCTGGCGCGGCGCCAAACGCATTGATACCGCTGCTGGTATCGCACAGGTTGCCGCTGGCCGGTTCATCGACGTTCTAGACGGCATCGTCGCCCGCAAAACAGGGCAGACAAGCGATTTCGGCGCTTTACTTGATACTGGACTAGACAAAGCTACTACTGCTATCATTCTTCGTGAAATAAAAAATAAAAAACCTCGCACCAACGGAAATAATCGCCGCCATCACAGCTTTTAATGGAATCAACGCCGTTGCCAGCGCCAAAACGATAGTTGAAACTGGCGATGAAACTGTACGCCCGGAAATCTCTGGCAAATTGGCGCTAGCGCTCGAAACCAGCTCATTGCTAGCCCACCTAGTCGGTAGCCGTCTCGAAACCACCGGCCAGAGCCAGCTCGCCAGAGTTGCTCGCGGTATCGGCAATTTAGCGTTCGCTGTATCGCTGCCGTTCGCATTTAAATCAACGCTTTCGTACATTGAACGCGCCCGGCAATCAAAACACCGAAATGATAAATAAACAAGCAAAACTGGCGATTTGCGGCCTGAAGAGGATTTTTGGCTATTTTGTTGCAAAAAATAGTAAATTATTGCGAAACTATTGACACCGCCGTCCATATGTGATATATATATATCAGCTTTTTGCTCAAAGTTCTGTAAAAAGGGCAAGAAGTAGCCCTTTTGCTTTGAGTGAAAACACTTCCCTAAGGAGGGGAAATGAGACGTCTTTGCGAGACGCCGGCGCGCGCTGTGCGCGCCCGCCGCGAGCTGGTGACCGCCGCGGCGGTCACCATCGTCGCCGCCATACTCACCGCCGGCGGCCCGGGCAACCGGGCCGCCCTCGGCGCCGCGGGCGCGGCCGGCTTTAT
>CAUSWA010000009.1:0-29148 GCA_963535445.1 uncultured Candidatus Saccharibacteria bacterium
CGAGAAATGGCTGGAGAATGACTACGGCGGCTGTTGAACTAGAAAATTTCGCCGTCCGCGCCGCGACCGATCATCTTGATATTGATGCGATTGCTGATTGGCTGGAGCGTCATTCGCAGATTTGCCAATGATTTCATAGCAAGAAACTTCGGCGATAAATAGGGCTTCGTAAGGTTTCTTGCCGCCTGACAGAGATGATATACTAAGATTCATGACTACTATCTATATCGCTCGCCACGGCCAGAATGAAGACAATGTGCGCGGGATTTTGAACGGCCATCGCGACCTGCCGCTGACTGATTTGGGACGCCAGCAAGCGCGGCAATTGGCGCGTCACATCAAGGATAGGGGACTGGTTTTTGACGCGGTGTATGCATCGCCGCTTGATCGAGCGTTCGAGACGGCCGCGATTGTAGCGACAGCGCTGGGCCTTGCCGAGCCGATAGTTCACGATGATTTAATCGAGCGTGATTTTGGCATTATGACTGGTAAGCCGGCCGCTGATATTGAAGCAATCTGCGCGCCGGACATCATCAAAGCAGAAAACGTGACCTATTTTTTGAATCCTGACGGCGCTGAGACTTTTCCTGAGTTATTGGCTCGCGGCCAGCGGGTGCTTGATTTCATGGCGCATCAACACCCAGATCAAACGGTGTTGTTGGCTTGCCATGGCGATATTGGCAAAATGATATATGCTGCGGCAACCAGCACGCCATGGCGGCAGGTCTTAACCGATTTTTACTTTGGCAATACGGATATTATCGGTCCAGTGGACGTACTCTAAACGTGATATCATTTATATATGAGAGAAATTGAGATAAAAGTTAGGCTGCAAGATAAAGAAGGGCTGTTGGCTGCGTTGGCGGGTAAGGGTGTTGCTCTCGGCGAGCCAGTGCATCAGCGCGATCAAGTGTTTGGTCTGCCAGGAGAAGCTGGCGGCGACGGCAATACAGTGCCTTGGCTGCGGGTGCGTACCGAAACGCATGGACAAGGCGAAAATGAAACCAAGCGGACGTTATTCACTCTAAAACGATCAGTGACTGGCCAGTTGGATAGCATTGAACGCGAAACAGAAGTTGGCGACCCAGACATCATGATCGCTATCGTCAAGGAAATAGGTTTCGTGCCGTTTTCGGACTTATCAAAGACTCGCCGGACTGGCAAGCTGGATGATATAGAAGTATGCATCGACTCGGCGGAGGGTTTGGGCGACTTTATGGAGCTGGAACAATTAGCCGGCGAGAACGCCGACCCTGCCGCTATAACCGATGATCTGTGGCGCATTATGGCGGAATTAGGCGTCAGCCGTCAAGATGAGGTGACTGACGGTTATGATATTTTGATGAAAAAGTTGAGAGCATAGTGTAATGACCGAACGTGTTTTGCCGAAAGGCGCTCGTCTGATTCCTTCGGAAGCAGATTGTGTTTTTGGAGGTGAGATTTACAAAGTATATCAATGGCCGCAAAGGATGCCCGATGGTAGCGTAAAAACTTTTGAAATGCTGCGCCGTCCAGACACTGTGATGGTCATTGCGCTTGATGAGGCTGGTGATGCGTTGGTAATCGACGAAAAGCAACCGGGCGGTATTGTCCGCAAGAACCATTTGCCAGTCGGCCGGGTTGACTCTAGCGACGAGTCGGTATTAGTAGCGGCACAGCGCGAACTGAGAGAAGAAACAGGCTGGACTTTTGCTAATTGGGAACTGCTAGATGTCGTGTAGATGGAAAAGAAAATCGAGTGGTTTACTTATTTGTTTCTGGCTACGGGAGCGTTACATCGAGCAGCGCAGCATCTTGACGCTGGCGAAGATATTACGGTTAAATCAGCACCTTTGGCAGAAGTGCTGCATCAAGACAACGTGCTCCGGTATTTTCCGTGGCTTCGTTACGTTGAGTCGGCCGAAGATTT
Source organism: uncultured Candidatus Saccharibacteria bacterium (assembly GCA_963535445.1). Taxonomy (GTDB): domain Bacteria; phylum Patescibacteriota; class Saccharimonadia; order Saccharimonadales; family Saccharimonadaceae; genus Saccharimonas. The sequence goes on from CAUSWA010000009.1 coordinate 1,910, forward strand.
AACGCCTCGTGATTTTTGACGGTAGCTATTGAGTTTAAAAGGCGTTATACTAAGGGTTATGACAGAACCTTTTCTTCTTTTACAATCCCGTCCCGAGGACGAAGCGTCTGACGACGAATATGCAGCTTTTTTGAAATTTGGCGGTTTGCAGCCGGAGCAGCTGCAACGCTTGCGGCTTGACCGCGGCGAGTTCTCGCCAGTTAATTTGGATGATTACAGCGGTATTTTTATGGGTGGCGGGCCGGCTAATTTTGCTTATCCGCCAGAGGAAAAATCGCCGGAACAATTGCAGTTTGAAGATTATATCATGCCGCTGCTTCGCCGGATTGCAGCCGAGGATAAGCCGTTTTTAGGTACTTGCTTGGGCGTGGGGGCGCTGGTGACGGCGCTGGGCGGTCGGACTGATTTCGATCATGGTGAGCCGGTTTGCGCGGTGGATATAAATTTGACACCGGAAGCGCAGGATGATCCGCTGCTGGCTGGCTTGCCGGCTAGTTTTCGCGGCTTCGTTGGGCATAAAGAGGGCACCGATACGGCGCCGCCGAATAGCGTAGTGCTAGCGCGTTCTGCGACCTGTATACAATTGCTGCGCGCCGGGAAAAATGTTTATGCGGCGCAATTTCATCCTGAGCTTGATGCTGACGGCTTGGCTTTGCGAATTAATATCTATAAACATGCCGGCTATTTCGCGCCGGAGGAAGCTCAAGATCTGATCGATGCGGCGTACCGCGAATCGGAATTGGTAACCGAACCGGTCAAGATATTGCGGCGGTTTGCCGAAAAATATGCGGAATAGTTTGACGCTTTCTAGCTAGGCTACGGAATTTCGTTATTAGCAAAAGGCCTCGGGTAATCCCGAGGCCTTCTTGACGGTCAAAGCTGAGAAAGGCTTAATCTTTCTTCTTGCCGCGTGATTTGACGGTAATTTTCTTTGGCTCTGGCGCTGGCGTGACTGGTACGGTGACTTTCAGGACGCCGTCGTCCAGGTGTGCTTCGATAGCATCGGCGTCAGCGCGCTCTGGCAGCTGGACGCTGCGGTAGAAGCTACTGCTCGACTCGCGCACGACGTACTTCTTTTCTTTATCTTCTTCTTTTTCGTGCCGTTGGGCTTGGATAACCAAGTTGCCGTTTTCGACAGAAATATTGACGTCGTCTTCATCGAATTTCGGCAAGTGAACTTCGACGACTAGCGCGTTATCTTTCATGTAAACATCAGTGGTAGGCAAGCCAACCGAGCGCACTTGGCGCGGCATCCAGTTGTCGTCATTAAAGAAATGGCGCTGCAGGGCATCCATTTCGGCAAACGGGTCGAATCGAACGAGTTTACTCATTTGTATTACTCCTTTCGTTTATGATTTGGCGAGCTTTTGCTCTATATTTTATTGTAATTGGTTGGCACTCGCGTGTCAAGAGTGCCAAACATAAGTAGAATAACAGTAGTCTAGTGTGCCTCGAAGATTTCCCTGATTTTTCCACGGCAGTACATACGCTATATATAGCGGCACTATATATAGCGTATGTGTAGCTTTGTCTAAATACTGTACAATAGATGTATGGGATGGTTGCGTGATTTAATTTTTGGCGAGCCGGATGGTGATGACGAATATCTGGCGCGTCTTAATAATAATGATATGGCCTCGTCGCAAGATAATCGCGGCAGCAGGGACGAAAATAACTTTGATAAAGACATTTCAGAGACCACTCCAGATACCAGGAAACCAGATAGCAAGCCTCAGCCCGATCAATATCACTCGGCTAACGGGCAAAAAGTGATTCCCGAGATAGAGGTTGAGCGCACCGAGGCGCATCCGTCGGGCGATAATAAGTATCTCGAGGTGTGGGCGCATATTCGCAACCACGCGAGCTTTGACGTGGAGCTTGATAAATATGAGATATTAGGGCAGCGAGGTGACTTGAATAAATTTCTCAAGCCAGGCGAGATTTTTGAGCTGCGTTTGTATCGCGGGCCGATGCCGCAGAGCGATTCAGTACGCAAAATGTATATTCAGTACAAGATTGTTGGTACGGGCGACTATTTTCAGGCTGATCACATGATAGAGTATAAATATGAACAAGATAATCGTGGCAACAAGTGGTATATGCCAGACGAGCTGAAGCTGTTGCGGCCAGTCCGCGATATTTAGAAGGCAGGGAAGAAGTGAGAGTATTTTTTACAGATGGCAGCGCTAGCCCAAATCCGGGCCCAGGCGGCTACGCGGTGATTGAAAACGGCCAGCCGGTAGCTTTGGGTAGCGAAGACGGACAGACGACGAATATTCGCATGGAGGGCATGGCACTGATTGCAGCGATGGAATTAGCTGGCGATGAGCCGTGCGAAATTCATAGCGATAGCGAATTTTGGATCAATGTGTTGACCAAGTGGGCGCCAGGCTGGGCTGCTAAAGGTTGGCGTAAAAAAGGCGGCGAAATTAAGAATCTTGATCTCGTGCAGCAAGCGTACGTGCTTTACCAATCGACGCAAACGAAGCTGGTTTGGGTACGTGGCCACGTCGGCCACGAGCAGAACGAGCTAGCAGATGAGTGGGCGAACAAAGCGCGGGCTGGCGTTCGTCTATAGCGAGAGTCTTGGCTGTTTTTGCTGTCGATCTAGATTCGGCGGGGCGGGGCGTGCTATAATAGATTTGTTAATAATTTAATATCCAGAGTGCGACGAGGGACTGGCCTGATGACTCGCCGGCAACCTGCTTTTGCAGCAAGGTGCTAATTCCAGCCTGCTTGACCAGGAGAGATATTGTCTTTGCAGCTCCTTTCTTGGCCTCAAGCGGGGCAGATAGAAAGGAGTTTTTATGTCTGTAGAATCTAATAATCAAGCAGTATATCGTACGGCCGAGAGCGTTTCGCCAAAACATCCGGACAAGATTTGCGACCAAATCAGCGATGCTATTCTGGACGCGTATCTTGCCAAAGACCCGCAAGCCCGAGTGGCGATTGAAGCTTGCGGCGGCCATGGCGCGCTGTTCTTAACTGGCGAAGTATCGTCGAGCGAGCTAGTTGACGTCAAGCAGATTGCGCGGCGGTTGGCTGGCGACGTGGAAATTATTGAGCGGATTGCACGCCAGAGCCCAGAGATTGCTCAGGGCGTAGACGCGGGCGGTGCTGGCGATCAGGGCGTGATGATTGGCTATGCTTGCGCTGAGACGCCAGAACTGTTGCCGCTAGAGTATGCTTTGGCGCGGGCCTTGAACCGCTTTTTGTATGAGAAATGGCCGTATGACGGCAAAACGCAGGTGACGACCTATGGCGGCCAGATTGCGGCGATTGTCGCCAGCTTCCAGAATGCGCCGCACGACGAGCTGGCGGCTGCAGTGCGGCAGTGGTTTGCGCAGCAAAAATATGTGGCAGGTGATTTTGATGGCATTTCTCTGCATATAAATCCGGCAGGCGATTGGCAAATTGGCGGTTTCGCGGCGGACGCTGGTTTGACCGGGCGCAAATTAGCAGTTGATAATTATGGCCCGCGGATTCCGCTAGGCGGCGGGGCGTTTAGCGGCAAGGACGCCACTAAGGTCGATCGCAGCGGTGCCTATATGGCGCGGCGGGTCGCAGTTGATTATCTTAAAAAGTTTGCAGCTCAGGAAGTGTTGGTGCGCTTGGCGTACGCAATTGGCCACGACCAACCAGTTGAGGCTACAGCGGTAGTTGACGGCGTTGAGCAGCCAATCGCAGGTTATGATCTCAGTCCAGCGGGTATTATTGATACGCTACAGTTGGCTCGTCCGCAATACGAACCAACAGCGCGCTACGGTCATTTTGGTAACGGCTTTGCTTGGGATAAGTAGTCCTGCGCCTTAAGTTGTATAATAAGGGTAGTGAAGCAAGATTTAGCCTTAGAAATATTATTGAGCGGCGAAAGCGCACTGCTGACCGGCCCGGCAGGAACGGGCAAGACTTTCGTGCTGAATCAATTCATTAACTTGAGCAAGGCTAGCGGTAAGTACGTCTCGGTGACGGCGACGACCGGGCTAGCGGCGACGTATCTGGGCGGCGCGACGATTCATGCTTGGTCGGGGATTGGCGTCAGTGACCGCCTGCCGAATGGTTTTGCCGAACATGTTAGCAAGACTCGCCGCGAAATTATCGAAAAAACCGATGTCTTGATTATTGATGAGATTAGCATGTTGCACGATTACCGCTTGGATATGGTTGACGAAGTTTGCCGTTTGGTGCGAAAACGAGTCGACGAGCCGTTCGGCGGCATCCAAGTGGTGCTTTCTGGCGACTTCTTTCAGCTGCCGCCAGTTAATCGAGCGCAAGGCCGCGAGGGTGGTTTTGTAGTGAATTCATCGGCGTGGCGCGAGCTTGATCCGACGGTATTGTATCTGAGCGAGCAGTTTCGCCAGCGCGACGGCGATACGCTGCTAGAAATCTTGACGGCGATGCGGGCTGGCGATTTGCGCCGCCGCCATGCCGAACAGCTGTTAGAGCGGACCGAATATCAACCGCCAGCCGGAGCAGATCTGACAGAGCTGCATACCGTGAACGTTGACGTCGATAGAATTAATCAAGCCAGGCTGGCTGAATTGCCGGGCGACGAGGTGTTGTATCAACGCCACACTACTGGTAGTAACAACTACGTTGATAATTTGCAGCGTAGCGTACTAGCGCCAGAGGTACTGACCCTCAAAATAGGCGCATTAGTGATGGCGGTCAAGAACGATCAGGCGCGGCGTTATGCTAATGGCAGTATCGGCATGGTGGTCGATTTCGAGCCAGCGACGGATTATCCGGTAGTGGAGTTTCGCAATGGCCGGACGGTGACCATGCAGCCTGATACTTGGGAGTTGCGCGACGGTACGCGCAAACGAGCTAGCATTAGCCAAATTCCGCTGCGTTTGGCGTGGGCGATTACTGTCCATAAGAGCCAGGGCATGACACTGGATAGCGCGCGAATTGACCTGCGCAAAGCCTTTGTGCCGGGCATGGGCTATGTGGCGCTTAGCCGGGTGCGCGATATTGATAATTTGTATTTGACTGGTATTAACCGCATGGCTTTGCAGATGAGCGATGAAGCCTATGCTATTGACAAGCAGCTGCGCGCGCGGGCGGCAGATGATGCTAAAAAGTTCGCGCACTTACAGCCAAAAGCTGACAAACGCGCATCCGGCGAACTTACGCTCGCCAAAAAAGTGAACAGTACTAATTCTAGCTGGTCGGCTAAAATTGCTAAAATGCGCCAGACTTATCCTAATGCTTATAAACCATGGATTAAGGCTGATGACGATGAATTGCGCCAAATGTTCATTAACGGCGAAAGTATTGCTGCGATGAGCCAGAAACTCGGTCGCCATCACGGTTCGATCAAAATGCGCTTGCAAAAACATTTTGGCGAGGATGCTGTACAGTAAATAAACCAATATTAGAATAGCGCCTAATAATTGTAGTAGAATATATATCATGAATAATGACCAATCAACACCGGCTGATGACCAGCCGCCAGAGCCAACTGATATTTTCCTCTGGGCGAACCAAGCTGATGCGCATAAGGACGAGCTCGAAATCGACCTATTTCTATTTACGAAGGGCTACACTGTCTACGCCACTAATTACGCCAAGGAGCTCAAGGCACAGCTCAAGGTATTATTCCTTTACGACATGATTAGCCAGGTGCAAACTGGTGCTGCTACTGGTATGGCAGTGCGCGACTTTGAAGCGGCCGCTGCTGAGGATAATGTGTTGGAGTGTACTACCTTGGACCGGGTAGACCACGCGCAAGAGGTGATTGAGCAGATTCGTTACGGCGAGGAAACGCTAGAGGTGTTCCGCGAAGGCGACCATGAGTTCAAGAAGGTCAAGGGGATCGTAGCGCGCTTCAGCCGCCAGGGGGCCGAGCCGTTTTTTGTGGCTAAGATTTTACCGCAGTCACAAGTACTTAAAGGCGCAACCGCTTGGATGTATAACGGCGATTCGTTTCAACCGTTCAGTGCTGATGTCGGCCTAAAAATTACGCCAGATAATCAAGTGTTGATTGCCGGCGGTGATATCTTTGCCTTTAACGAGTCGAAATTCATTCGTTTGTTTGGCTACGACGCTAAGCAGTTCGCTGTTGCCGAGGAAAAAATTGCTGAGATCGAGAAAAATTTTAAGTTAAAGTTCCCTGAAGGTATGACTTTCGATGCGTTAGTGCGCGATACTAAATCGTTAGTAACTAAGCTGCAAAAAGTCGACGTCGGTCTGGTGACGCAAGAGCAGGTTATCGAGCAGGCCGACGAAATGGGCCTAGAACTGATGACTGACGATGCTACTGGCGAGATTATTATTATGGATGCCAAGGATGCGGCGAAGTTCGTTAATCTGCTCAACGATGACTATATGACTAGTGATATGACTGGTATCAAATACGAATTAAAGGGCAAGAAGGAGCTGCGCGGCGATAGCGAAGCGAGCACGCCAGAAGGGGAATAATGAGCGAAGAGCATGGCGACAGCGGAGCAAAAATTGTAGTCATTGGAGGCGGCACTGGCAGTTTCACGCTGTTAACAGGTCTCAAAAAATACGTGTCTGATTTGACAGCGCTGGTCAATATGGCAGATGATGGCGGATCAACGGGACAGCTGCGCGACGAACTTGGCGTGCTGCCGCCGGGCGATGTGCGGCAGTGCTTAGTAGCGCTGAGCGATAGCCCGCGGGTGCGCGATTTGTTTAATTATCGATTTGATGACGGCAGCTTGAAGGGCCATGCTTTTGGCAATTTGTTCTTGACAGCGCTCGAGAAAATGACCGGTAGCTTTGGCGAGGCAGTGCAGCTGGCTAGCCAAGTTCTCAATATTCAAGGTAGAGTAATCCCGACAACTCTAACCGATATTACGCTGTGCGTCGAGAGTGCTTCGGGCGAGCCAATTAAAGGGCAATTCAAAATCGCGCATGCCGATATCGCTAAGCAGCCAAAGGTATGGTTAGAGCCAGAGGCAGTAGCGCACCCAGCAGCTGTCCAGGCGATCCTGGAGGCTGATATGGTGGTGATTGCACCGGGCAACCTGTATGGCAGTTTAGCGCCGGCGCTGGTGATTCGAGAAATCCAGGAGGCGTTAGCGGCAACGTCGGCGAAGTGTGTCTTTGTCTGTAATTTGGTTACTAAGCCTGGTCCGACTGACAATTTGAGCGTAGTGGACTTTGCTAGCGAGATTGAGCGTTTGGCGGGCAGCGAATTCCTTGATTATGTCGTTTTTAATACTGATCAGCCGTCGGCAGAATTGATGGATAAGTACTCTCATGACGGCGAGCATACGGTACAGTATGACATTAACGAACTTAAGCGCCAACATTATGAGTTTCGCGGGGCTGGTATCCTAGCTAAAAATATATGGGCGGGCGCGCAATCAAGCGACCCGATTGCCGCAGTACGCAGTTTTATCCGGCACGACCCTGACGCAGTAGCACGCCAGCTGATGCGGATATATTTTGCATAAGCAGCGTTTTCTGTCATGGCTGACCTCTATAGACGCTAGATATAGCGTCTATTTGCTTATATAAACGCTATAGTTTTCCACGTTTTTGTGGAAAAGTAAAGAAGTTATCATTTTTAGTAAAAAAGGTATTGCACAAGCATGATGAAACGTTGTATGATAAAGCCAGTGGCAAGGCAAGAGATAAGAATCTCGAGTCAAAACAAACACCACCGCGTAAAATAACAAAAGAAAGTAGGGTAGTCATGACTGACGCAGCTATTAGCCAATCTATGTACGGTAGGGCGGGCGTCTTGGTTTGCGTACCTGATGCTTACGTATCGCGGGCGACGCTGTCTTTGGGCGCGTAGCCGTATAGTTTGTGGTACTTTTACAATTTGAAGTTGGACATCCTCGAGATCAACAACCTGATAGTGAGCAGTGGAATATCGACCCACGCTAAAATTGTCGAAAGTTCTTTCCTCTAACACAACACCTCCCAAAAACTCCACCTCACACACAAGTCTCTCAAAGGTATGCTAAATACGATATGAGTTGTTTGACAGCTCTTGATTTTAAGCATACTTGACTAAACTAAAACAAACACACCTATGCGAAAACAAACAGCTCGCTATCAGATTGGTGATCTCGAGTCCCTCGCCAGACCATATGGTATGATGGGGGAATGAGTATTAAAGAACATCCACCACTTCATGTTCCAGTATTACTTAATGACGTTGTGCGGCTGCTTAATCCTAAAGATGGTGAGAGTTATCTCGACCTGACGGCTGGATACGGCGGGCACGCGGGCGCCATTGTCGAACGAACGCATAATTATCGCGAAATGACTTTGGTCGATCGCGATGAATTTGCACAAGCAAACCTAGCGGCATTTGTCAGCAAAGGGGCAGAGTTAATGCACGCTGATTTTGTCAGCGCTGCCCGGCGGTTGATTGCTATAGGCAAGCGGTTTGATATGATATTGATTGATTTGGGGGTGTCGTCACCACAGCTTGATAGGGCTGAGCGAGGATTTTCATTTTCGCATCGTGGTCCGCTGGATATGCGGATGGATCGGCGGCAAGCTTTAACTGCAGAGCAGGTGGTTAACACCTATTCGCAGAGCGAGCTGGAGCGGATTATTCGCGATTACGGCGAAGAGCGGCCAAATATTGCGCGGCGTTATGCTGCTGCGATTATTAAGGCTAGACCACTGGCGACAACTGAAGATTTGGCATCGGCTATCTTGAGGGCGCATGTCGGACGGCGCCAGCGAACGCATCCGGCGACACGTACTTTTCAGGCGATTCGGATTTTTGTAAACGATGAGCTTGAGCAAGTACGAGCGATTATGCCATTATTACCCGAGCTGTTGTCGCAGGGCGGGCGAGTCGGTGTAATTAGCTTTCATAGCCTGGAGGATCGTATTGTTAAGCAATACTTTGCCGAACAGGCCAAGAACGGCTACGAGGCGGAACTTCGTATCATTACGAAGCATCCTGTCGATGGAGCTATTAGAGATGTTCACAATCCGCGCTCGCGAAGTGCTAAGCTTCGTGTCGCTGTGAAAATATAAAAACAGAAAGGAAGATGTAGCATGACTCGCCGCATCCAAGTACAAGTCCAAGCCGACGTTCAGCATGACATCACTGTCGTGCGCCGCGCCGCTTAGGTAAAAAACAACACAACTCTATAGGGCAGAGGAGCGTAATTTTCATTTTTCTCCTAACGTTCCTCTGGCTTTTGAGTGTCAAAATAAATAACAAAAACGAATCCACCACATGTCATATTCACGAACTACACAATTTAATAGCCGGCGCCAAGGTAATTATGGGCGCAACCGCAATACAGTTGCTTTTGCATCGGCTATCAAACTCGGCCCGATTTCTAATGCGATTATTATTGCACTTCTCTTGACGCTGCTAGGTCTGTTATACTTAACGCAAGCGGGGAGTGTTTCGGGCTATGATTATGAGTCAAATGACGTCAGTAATAAAATTTCGACGTTGACCGAACAGAAGAGTGATTTGGCGGTTGAGAATGCTCGCTTGACAGCTCTGCAATCGGTCAAAGACAGCAGCGTTGCTCAAAGGATGGCTGCCCCGGCCGATACTCAGTATGTAAGCAAATAGGAGTTTTAGAATCATGAGCGTATCGCCAACTCGTTTTATTAGACGCTCGAGAGTTGGCTTTTTGTTTAGCATGGTGTTGGTCGTCTCGGCCATTTTTGTAGTGCAGCTTTTCGTAGTGCAGGTAGTGCGGCATGATTACTATGTAACACAGGCTGATAATGAGCAGATTAAGAAGTTCACGCTCAAAGCGCAGCGCGGCGAAATTTACGCTATGGACGGCAGCGACCCAAAGCCGCTGGTGATGAACGAGACGGTCTATAAAGTTTGGGCAGATCCAACACAAGTATCTGATAAGCAGGCGGTGGTAGATACGCTGAATAGCGTCGCTGGCGGCAACGTAGTTGATGGTTTCGCGGCGCTGATCGACAAAAAACCTAGCCGCTACCAAATTTTGACGAAATATATTACGCGGACGCAGGCTGAATTAATTAAGAAGAAAAAGCTAGCGGGTATCGGTTTCGAAGTTGGAACGCGCCGGGTCTATCCTGAAGGACGATTGGCTAGCCAGGTTTTGGGTTTTGTTAATCACGAGGGTAAAGGAGTATATGGCTTCGAGCAAGCTAATAACCAAACTCTGTCTGGGCGCGACGGTATGCTCAAAACGGTGACGGACGCTCGCGACGTACCGCTGACAATTGGTGATAAGAATGTCCGCCAGCCGGCAGTAAATGGACGGAGTATTGTTTTGACGATTGATCGTAATATCCAGACACAAGTCGAATCAGCGCTTGAGGCTGGTGCTAAGCGTAGTAAAGCCACTAGAGCAAGCGCTATCGTCATGGAGCCAAGTACTGGCAAAGTGCTGGCAATGGCTAATATGCCGACGTATGATCCATCGAATATCAATACTTCTGACGTGTCGGTCTTTAACAACGATACGATTTCGCATCCGTACGAAGCGGGCTCTGATGTCAAGACTTTCACGGTAGCGACCGGAATCGACAAAGGCGTTATCTCGCCGCAGAGTACTTACAACAATACTGGTAAAATCAAGGTTGAAGACATCACGATCAATAACGCTTCGAAAAATAGCTTCTTGAACGGAGACATCACTATGCAGACAGCGCTGAACTGGTCGCTGAATACTGGTATGGTAACGATTGCGCAGCGGCTGGGAAATGGTTCTTATATTACTCGCGGCGCTCGCGATACGATTTATGATTACTTTTATAATCGTTTCCGGCTGGGGCAGCTGACTGGTATTGAGCTGGCGAATGAGGCGGGCGGCACAGTTATTTCGCCAGCACAGCAAGAAGGTAATGCCGTGCGTTACAGTAATATGGTGTTTGGCCAGGGTATGAATGTGACGATGATCCAGGTGGCGAGCGGCTTTTGTTCGGTGGTTAATGGCGGTACATATCACATGCCGACGGTGATTAACGGTACAATGGATAGTAATGGCAAATTTACGGCAGCGGCGCAAAAAGCCAGTACTCCCGCTATCAGCGAAGCTTCGTCGCAGACAGTGCGCGAAATGGTGCATCAGGCTCATTATGCGACATATAAGCCACATGACGACTCGGAACGCTGGCTAGTCGGCGGCAAGACCGGTACTTCGCAGGTGATTGTTAACGGCAAGTACGATGATAACGAGACGATTGGTACCTATCTGGGTTTTGGCGGCGAATACGGCAAAATTCCGCGTTACGTTATCATGGTAGAGATAGCGGCAGACGGCCGCGGTATGGGTGGCGGCTCGGATGCCAAGCCTATTTTCAACGAGATATCCAACTGGATGATAAAATACTTAAAATTAGCCCCGAGAGAGTAGGGTAGGGAGTATAATGGTAATATGTCGATTGTAACTTTTGGAAACGAATTGAACTCGGTTTTTCTAATGAGCTTGATGGCATTTCTACTGGCGATGCTGCTAACGCCAGTATATACATATTTTGCTTACAAATATAAGTTCTGGAAAACACAGCGTACAGCAGCGGTAACTGGCGAAAAACTCAAGATTTTTAACTTATTACATAAGAAGAAAATCGAGCGGCATATTCCGACGATGGCGGGAATAATTGCCGTAGTGGCGATTGTGGCGGTGACGCTGGCCTTTAATCTGGATCGAGCGCAAACTTGGCTGCCATTGGCGGCTTTGGTTGGCGGTGCGGCGATTGGTCTGATTGATGATATTTTGAATGTTTTTGGCTCTAATCGCAAGGATGCTGGCTTGCGCAGCTGGGTGAAATTTGCCATGATCATCGGCGTCGGGCTGGTGCTGGGCTGGTTTTTCTTCTGTAAGCTCGGCTACTCGTCGGTGCATATCCCATACGTCGGCGATTGGCAAATGGGCGCGTGGATTGTCGGATTGTTTGTGTTTGCGGTGGTAGCGACGGGTAACGCGGTCAATATAAGTGACGGCTTGGATGGTTTGGCGGGCGGTTTGCTGGTAATGTCATTTTCGGCATTTGGTGTGATTGCGCTACTGCAAGGCCATTTGAAATTAGCGGCGTTCTGTTTCACAGTGGTCGGCGCGTTGCTGAGTTATTTGTGGTTCAATATCTTTCCAGCGCGGTTCTTTATGGGCGACGTTGGCAGCTTTGCTTTTGGGACGAGCTTGGGTGTGGTAGCGATGATGACCAACACGCTGTTTTTGCTGCCGATTATCGGCATATTGTTCGTGGTCGAGGCTGGGTCGAGCTTGTTGCAGATGACCAGTAAGAAATTATTCCATCGCAAGATATTTCTGTCGGCGCCGATTCATCATCATCTGGAGGCATCAGGCTGGCCAGAGGCTAAAGTGACGATGCGTTTTTGGGTGATTGCTGGCGTGGCGGCGTTTGTGGGGATGGTGATGGCGATGACCGGGGGGCATATTGCTCCGTGATTGGCGCTCGGCACCGCGACAGGTACGTACAATTTACCGATGGCAAAATCCAGCGTAAACACCGGCCTGATTATTGGTTGGTGTTATGTGCGGCGTTGTTGATGCTGGCAGGGATGATAATTGTTTATTCGGTCGGGCCGCAGTATGCTAATTTGCAGAATAGTGCTTATGGCAGCGATTATTCTAGTACGTATTTCTTTTTCAAACAGCTTATGGGTATTAGCCTGGCAGTTAGTGGTTTTGTACTGTTGATATTGGTACCGTTTGATTATCTCAAGAAGTATATTTTTCAGTTAATGATGATTGGGATTGGCTTATCGTTTTTGCTCTTTTTGATTGGAAATATTCTGCATGTTGATGCAATAGCGCAAAATACGCTAGGCGCTTATCGCTGGTTTCACTTGGGACCAGTTAATTTTCAGCCGTCCGAGCTGCTAAAATTAGCAATGACTTTGTATATGGCGGTGTTTTTAGGTAAACGCTACCAAGAGGGTAAGATAAACGACTTGAAAGAAACAGTCTATCCAGCAGCGGCGTTGGTTGGCTTTTTGTTATTTATTGTCGTAGTGTTGCAAAAAGATATGGGCTCGGGGGTGGCGATAGCGGCGGCTGCGGCGTCGATATTTATGGTGAGTACGATAAGAATGAAAACTCTGATGCAAATTGCATTAGTGGGCGTGCTGTTTTTGGGGCTCACGGCAGTAACGGCGCCGCACCGGTTGGAACGGATTACGACGTTTTTCGGAGCGAGTAAATCAGCTTCGCAAGACGATAACGATTATCATATCAAAAACGCAATGATTGCGTTGGGGACAGGCGGGTTAACTGGCCGCGGTATCGGCAAGAGTATTCAATCGACAGGCTACTTGCCAGAGGCAATTAACGATTCGATTTTTGCTGTAATTGGCGAGATTTTTGGTTTTGCCGGGACGGTGTTGGTAGTAGTGCTGTTTGCAGTTTTGTTGCTGCGGGTTTTGCGAGTTGCTGAATACTCGCCAGATATGACCAGGCGATTGGTAGTGGCGGGTATTTTTGGCTGGTTATTTGCGCACTTCTTCATGAATATTGCATCAATGATTCATTTAGCGCCGTTAACAGGTATAACGCTGCCGTTCTTGAGTGCTGGCGGCAGTAGTATGCTGTTTTCGGGCGCGGCTTTGGGGATCGTTTTCCAGTTATCGCGATATACTGCACATAAACCAATAGATATAGGAGGCCAAGATGCGGATATTAGCCGTAGGCGGCGGCTCGGGGGGTCACGTTACTCCAGTCGTCGCCGTGTTGCGAGAAGTTAAAAAACAGCAGCCAGATGCAGAACTGCGGTTTTGGGTTGACCGCAAATTTAGCAAGCAAGCGCGCAATGTTATGGCTAGCTTTGATAGCTCGGTGCGCGTAGATGTCATTGCTAGCGGTAAATTACGCCGCTATCATAATCTTAGCATTGTGCGTCAGCTGCTACGCTTACGGACGATTGTGTGGCCAAATTTTGTTGATGCGCTAAAGGTATGCGTGGGCTTTGTCCAGAGCCTAGTGAAGCTGATTGCCTGGCGTCCAGACGTGATATTCACGAAAGGAGGCTACGTTTGCATGCCAGTCGGCTTGGCGGCGCATGTACTGCGTATTCCGCTGGTAATTCACGACTCAGACGCTCATCCAGGGTTAACTAATCGCGTATTGGCACGTTGGGCTGATCGCATTGGCACTGGCGCTCCGCTAGAATATTATCCGTACCCCAAGGCGATTAGTCGTTACGTTGGCGTACCGATCCGCGAGGGATTTAAGCCGTATAGCAAGCAGCAGCGCCGCGTGGTTAAGGAAAAACTAGGATTTCCAAGTAACAGGCCGTTAGTGTTGGTTACTGGTGGCGGTTTGGGCGCGGAACGGTTGAATAATGCTGTGGCAGATACTATTAGCGAACTTACACAGTTCACTAGCGTAATTTTAATAACTGGTACTGGCCAGTATGCCGAGATTCGGCGGCGGTTGCCAGAGGATACATATCAAGTTAGAATTTATGATTTTGTTAGCGACGGCATGATTGATATGCTTGGTGCGGCTGATATTGTGGTAGCGCGAGCTGGTGCGACCACAATTCTCGAGTTGGCAGCGCTGGCCAAACCGACGATTCTGGTGCCGAACGGCTTTTTGACTGGCGGTCATCAAATTAAAAATGCTAAGGTGTATGAAGACAAAGGTGCTGTCAAAGTCATCGACGAAATGCAAATGGAAAAAACGCCGCAGTTGCTCGTTGATGAGATAAAAAACCTTATTGACAATCCTGCAGAAGCACGGCAAATGGGGCAGGCTTTTCTGTCGTTTGCACATCCTGGTGCTGCTAAAGATATGGCCGATATGATTCTAGATGCTGCTAATAGCCGCCGAACGAACCCTGATAGCGCTGCAAAATGATATAATTAATACCACAAGCATGTTTGGTATGAGATCGAAAAAATCTAAATCTCGCCGCGCCGCACAGCCTGTGCGGCGCCGTGCTGTGGTTGATGATAGCTCGCCTAGTACGGGAACATTATTTCGGCGTAATCGTACCTTGACTGGCAGTCTCATTTCCTCGGTGCCTAGCCCTAATGAGCAATCGGCTAGCTTGCAATCGCCGCGCGTACAGGCGCACAATCTGAAGCGCAAACGCCGCTCTATCCGCTTAGCGTTGATTAGCGCATTAGTGCTAATTGCTGGTTTGGGGTGGCTGCTTACTCAGATTATTGTCGAGCCGAAAGTGCAAATTGTCGGCACCAGTAACGATCCAGAAGTACAAACTGCTGCCCGCGATTATGAAGCGGCCATACAAGATTACCTCTCTACTAATCCGCTCGAGCGGCTGGCTGTAAATATCAATGCTAATAATCTTAGCCGAGCCATTCAAAGTAGATACCCAGAAGTGTCTAGTGTGTCGCCGCCAGCTAAAGGTGCTCTCTGGTCGGCCGATTTTTCGGTTAATTTGCGCTCGCCAGTGGTTTATTGGCAGTCTGGTAACATGAAAGCTTATGTTGATAGCACAGGTGTAGTATTTGAACGTAATATACTCGGCACGTCAGTTATCGCCGTCGAGGATCAAACTGGAATTCGTGCAGGCGTTGGCAATTCAGTAATTAGCGGCCGTTTCCTGCAGTTTATCGGTAAGGTTGTGGGGCATTTCAAAGAAAACAATCTTACTGTTAATAAAATGATTCTGCCAGCTAGTACTACTCGCCAGTTGCTAGTCAGTCTCGACGGGGTGGGGTACTCGATTAAAATGACAGTTGACCGCCCAGCGGCTGGCCAAGTCGAAGACGCGGTGCGTGCCATCCGCTATTTAACGAACAGAGGAATAATTGCAGAGTATATTGATGTGCGGGTAGGTAGGCGAGCTTTTTATAAATGAGGAAGAGACCTTAGGTAGAAGGTTACCCCTGCACTGGTGGGTCATGTTCTACTTTTGTTCTATTAAACAGCTAAATAGGCTAGGTGAAAAAACTATATTAAAATATTGAAAATGCAAAAAGTCAAATAAAGCAGGTGGGGCGGGAAAAGTAGTAGGGGACAATATTTTTGAAAAAATGCAAATTTATTCTCACAGCGCTGAGATTTTTTCTGTGGATAACTTAAGTCTATAAACATGTGCTACATGTGCTAATTACTACAATTTAAATTTCGAGTTTGTTTTCGAGTGTGCGAACTTATATCTATAGAACTGCTGATTGGCGGTATTTTTTGTATAGCGAATAAAAGTAAAAGTAAAAGTAAAAGTAAAAGATGACTCTAGCAGCGTGGTTAAGGCTCCCCATTTTAGACCAAGATTAATAAGCTGCGGCTTGTATCAAGTAAAACCGTTGTTTGCGAACGTATGATTAATCATCCTGACAACATAGATTATAAGACGTAAAACGGACATTGTGCGACATTAAAACTATCTACGAAACATGATTACTCCATCGTCTTTTTTCAAGATAAATTTATGTAGTTTGTAAACTTTTGGAGGTATCGGCGGCGATTAATTATGCTACCGCCCTGTTTGGGTCTGCCGGTATATTTATGTTCTAAATCTATATTTGCCATGTTCCATGTTTTTATTGCTATGAGCTGTTGATGGCTTTTGGCGCGCTAATTTGTGTTATTGATTATGGTTTGGGCTTTGATCGCTAAAGGTAGTGTTTTATGAATCTATGAAATGTTGGCAATTGTTAGATAATTATTCTGGCATGACTTTAAGAAACCTGCGGATAATTAGTTCGCTTTTTGTTCTATTATTTTTTGAGCATTGATTCTTTAAGAGTGCGGGCGACTTCTTGCTTGATGATTTCACTATTCCACTCACCCGCCTTAAACCGCAGCAGGGGCATATTTGCATTGCTTATAATTGAGTTAACGAAAATGTCGCGCTTTTGGCGGTCAGGACGATCATGGGTGTTGTCGTCAAGTTCAATAGCTATGAGCGGTTTCATATTATTGGTGCAAATAAGAAAATCCACTGATTTGCCGTTGATTCTTGAAAATGCCCTGCTCCAGTTCTGTCCGTAAACCTTATGATCTAAAAACATGATTAAGTAGGCTTGCGGGATGATCGTGCGGCTGCGTTCCGTTGATATTTTTGCTGCATGCTAATATCGTAGAAGTATGAGGGCTATCACTCCGGATGATATAAGTTTGCACGATGCACTGCCATCGGTAGATTTATTTTTGGCGGGAGGTATCACGAATTGTCCAGATTGGCAGGCAGAAGCGATAAGGCTGCTGGGTAACCAGGATATTGTGGTAGCCAGTCCTCGTCGTAATCGACTGTTGACTTCCGAGGGGGCGGAGGCGGCTTGTCAAATAAGATGGGAGTATGAGTTTTTAAAGCGGGCGCGAGTAGTTTTATTTTGGTTTCCAAAAGAATCGCTCTGCCCTATTGCACTGTTTGAGCTGGGCAAAGAACTTGGGCGTAATTCATGCGTGTTTGTTGGTGCGCATCCAGATTATGCGCGGCGGTTTGATATTGTGACGCAGGTGGATTGTTATAAGTCTGGAATGACGGTTTATAGCGAGCTTGCAGATGTAGTGATGGCAGCTCAGCAGGCGCTTTAATTATTAGGGCGATTTTACTTGATAAATGAGGTTATTTCTTTAGAAGCCAAGCTATATTGTTGTCTGGAGTATGTTGTGATATGTTTATAAGCGGATTGGATAAAAATTGTCTATTAACTTAATTAAAAGTACCTAGGAGAATAAAATAACAATGGTTAGAAAAAATTTTGGACAAACACAACAACAGCAAGAGAGCAAGAATAAGCCTTCCGCTAAGAAACGTAAGCGAGGCTGGATGATTTTTGGCGGCGTAATTGTTGCAATTTTTGCCATTACTCAAATCAATAGCGTTGCAGAACAGGCTCGTCTTGAAAAAGACAACGTCCCTATCGTTATTTCTGACGTGGACGATAATATTAAACTTGATTATCATACGAATAAGCGTGAGATATCCGCTAAAATATCGGGCATTAGTTCGTTCGCTGAAGTAAAAATATCGGAAAATAAGATTGAGGTTCATGATCGTAAAGACTCAGCTGGTAGTGTCAAGTATGAGATTAAAGACATCAAAGAGGGCGATAGCGATATTTCTATCTCTGTTGTTGACGGTAAGCGTCGCGGCGATAAGACCATTAAGATTCATCGTCAGACAAAAGCTGATTATGACAAACAAGAGCTAGAAAAAGCTCTCAAGCGCGCCGAGGAATCAGTCAAAAAAGCCGAAGAACAATCGAGTGATGAAAATATATCTCGCGCTAAGTCAGATATTGGTAAATTACCAGACGGCAAACGTACGCCATTCTCTGAACGTATTGCCAAATTAGAAAAAGCCAAGCAGGAAGAAAAAGAGCGCGCCGAGAAGGTCCAAAAAGAAGCAGAAGAAAGAAAAAGACGGGAGGAAGCGGCCGATGCGGCTAAGACGCGTCAACGCCAGTCGACCCCTGCGCCGTCGCAGCCAGCTCCAGCAGAGTTGAATTTCCGCAGCTGTAAGGAGGCGCGTGCTGCCGGCTATAGCCATATGCGCCGCGGCGAACCGGGGTATTCGCCGCATCTTGATGGAGACGGTGACGGCATAGCTTGCGATAAGCATAAGTAATGAGTATAAGTATACTTCTATTCTTCTTAATATCAACGTAAGATACTAAGCCACTTTATCGCGCAATGGCTGCGTATGAATTTGGATTGCGCGTTATAGTTCCCTAACAATTTAGATCTTCTTATCCTTAATATCTTTTTTATACCGCAAAAACAAAACCCCGCCCTCACTCTCTTCCATGCGACTGTAATAGAAACCATTTTTTGCTAAGAAGCTCTGTAGGTCTGGCATTTTCTGGGGTGCTTGTGTTTGTAGTTGGATTGCGTCGCGCAATTTCGCTTCTTCCTCGACTATTTCCATCAGTCGCGCGCCTACTTGCCGGAGTCGATATTTTTCTCGTACGACGATTAGTTCCAAATTTGCTATTTTAGGATCGTTTGAGTCCTGGCTATAGATAATTATGCCAACTGGTTTGATAGTATTGCTGCTTTCATCGATGTATCTGGCCAGTGCAGCGGCGTACTCACCCAAGTATAAACGCTGCGTTAGGTCGGTAGCTGCTTCCATGAAAGCATCTTGGCCTAGTATGTCTGAAATTGGGCCGCAGATACTGGGCTTGCATAATAGATCAATAATCTCGCTAACTTGAGCGTCATGAGCATGCGGCGTGGTGGCTATTTCTAACGGTAAACGGTAGAGGCATAGCAATAGTTGATTACGAATTGGAAGTAGCTGCCGCTGGAGTTTTGCGCCGGCGGCTGCGAGTACGTTTGCGCTTTGGTTTGCTGTCGTCGCTATTAGTAGCGGTTGTAGCTTCTCTGTCAGCAGCGGCTTTAGCAGCTGTATTTGATGTGCCAGAGTCATTAGCCGCCGCGGCTTTTGCAGCGTCTTTGCTGTTTTGACCGTGGTCTATTTGTAGCAAACCAACAGCTCCTTTGTCAAGTTTGACCGACGGCTGTTTGGCAATTGGCTGAGTCTGTTCTTGTGACTGCTTGGTGGCTTGGCGCGCGGCGCGATCGGCGGCTCGCTGTTCGGGTGTTTTTGGCGGCGTATAGGCAGGACCAGGTTTTTTGACGACTAGGTTTTCTGGCGGTAGGATTCGGTTGGCGATATCGGCTTCAATATCGCTGCGGTTGCGGCTATAATTATCGCGCGTCCATTGGATAATCCGGCCGGTGTTGTCGTCTTGCGCGGCTGGCAGATTAAGCGTCTTGGCGCTAAAGGCCGGAGCCTTCTCGCCGTTGATAACCATGTTGATGATAAAGTTACGATTGTGCATCTGCAGTAGGTCATTTGGCTCGAACTGCGGCTCAAATTGTTTGGCGAGAATCGGACTGTCGTCGGCAGAAACACGGAAGCTAATTACCGTGCCGACGTTGCCGAAAACAGCATCGCGGACGGTTTCTTCCATCTGGCTAATGTACTGGTTGGCAACGGTCAGGTTGAGACCGTATTTGCGTGCCTCGGATAGAATCGTAGCGAATGAGTCAGTGGCAAAGTTTTGAAACTCGTCAACGTACAGGTAAAACGGCCGGCGATCCTTGATATCAGGGATATCGGAGCGGCTCATGGCGGCGAGCTG
This sequence comes from uncultured Candidatus Saccharibacteria bacterium, assembly GCA_963535445.1. GTDB lineage: Bacteria > Patescibacteriota > Saccharimonadia > Saccharimonadales > Saccharimonadaceae > Saccharimonas. The sequence continues at coordinate 21,891 of CAUSWA010000009.1, forward strand.
AATTTTGGTGACCAGAAACGAGCCGAGAATACCAGCGTTATCCTCGCCGATTAGACCCTTGCTCAAATTGACGACGAGAATCTTACCCTCATCCATAATCTGTCGGATGTTAAAAGTCGATTTCGGCTGGCCGATGATGTTGCGAATAACTGGGTTGGCGGTGAAGGCACCGACTTTATTGAGGACTGGCGCGATGGCTTCAGCCTGGAATTTGTCGGTCCAGCTAGCAAACTCGACATTCCAAAATTGCAGTACCACGGTGTCTTTACAGTAACTGAGTGTGTCTTTGCGGAACTTTTTGTCGGTGAGCATGCGAGTAATATCGAGCATGGTAGTCTCGGGCCGGTCTAACAGCGCTAAAATGGTATATCGCAAGATGTACTCGAGCCGTGGACCCCAAGAGTCGCCGAACATGCGTTTCAGCACGCCAATAACTTCTGATGAGATATTAGTTTTTTGCGACGGATTGGTGACTTCTAGCGGATTGAAACCTAGCGGATACTGGGTATCGGCCGGATTGAAGTAGACGACGTCTTGTAGCCGCGAGCCTGGGATGAAGCGCATGTTATTGATAGCAAAGTCGCCGTGCGGATCAATGATAGCATAGCCTTGCCCGTGGAAAATATCGCTGAGGGCAAATAACTCCAGCAAACCGCTCTTCCCTGCTCCCGTCTGGCCGATGATGTAGACGTGGCGCGAGCGGTCGTAGCGCAGCATGCCGAATTGATGGTTGATGCCGCGGAAATTAGTCATGCCAAAGGCCGAGATATTCTCATCATGCGCTGGGTCGCCAGTTAGGACTGGCAGCTTCGGCGGCGGTTCGGCGGTTTTGGTGCTAGCCCAGACAATGTTCGGCGTTTCGACGTTAGTGTGCGGCAAATGGTAAACGCTAGCGACTTCCTCAATATTCATCAGATAACCGCGGTCGGCAAAGAGGCGGGTCTTGTATTTGGCGAGTGCTTCTTTGGCGAAGCTATCGTTCGACATCTTGAAACCGTTGAGGTTAGTTGAATTAAACTGCTTGAAGGTGCCGATGATACCTTGCATGCGTAATTTGGCGTCGCTAGTGCGCTCACCTAGGTAAGCGACGCGGACTTTGACCTGATAGCCAAGTTTGGTCGCCTTTTTTTCAGCTTCAGATATGCGAGTCTTGTCGCGTTCTGATAATTCTGGACCGCCGCTGGCGCCTGCTTGCTCGGGCGGTTGCCATAGGGCAGAAAATAGTCCGGCAATCCACTTGCCTATGCCGTCGGTGCCGAATAGGTTGAAGCCGCCTGCCTTGACCGATTGAATCCAGGCGTCGGCTTCTTTGTGCCAGCTGTCGGCGACCGGGCGTACTAGCATCTGTATCCAAATTTCTTCGTCGGTATCTTCGAGCTTGGCGAGCGTGCCGGTGATGCCAGCTAGCGGGTCAACTTCAAAACTCTGAAAGGTTTTGATCGGTAAAAATTCCTTGTCGGTTAAGGTAACTTCTGAAGTATAGACTACGCTGTGGTGGCGTTCGTGAGCGACATAATCTTCTTCGGCCTTATGGATTTGTACTTGCGGGTATTGGGCGTAAATCTGCCCTTCGACGAAGCTTTGCAGCGATTTCGGCGTCCAAACGTAGAATTGAATCCGCCCCCCCACCGAGGCAATCTCGAAGCTTAGGTGCTCCTGATAGCCATTGTTAGCTTTCAGCTCGCGGGCATCGCGCAAAATACCATGGAGGCTAGCGAACATTTGCTCGGCGGCCAGCTCAGACTTATCGTTAGTCTTTGGAATCTCTAGGGTTAACAAGACGCTCTCAACGTTCTTTATTACATCAATACTGCGATAATTGCGCCAAGTTAGATATAACAGCACAATAACCAACGGCCCCCAGACATACCATTGCAACAATAGAGCAATAACAGAAGTGATAAATGACATAGCTATACTTTCATTATATCATACCTCTGTTATTTTTGCAAGATTAAGCGGATTGAAACAAAGAATTAGCGGGTTAGCCGGGCGCGTTATTCTAAGCCTGGCAAAGCCAAATTAGTCACTAGTTTAAGTAGCGAGGCTGGGTGTATTATTGCTGCGGTTCGGCGATGGTGTAAGTCGCTTTGGCGACGCGCTTGAACATGGCTTTGCTTTGCAAATTGAGCAGAATAGTTGTTTCTTTGACTTGGCGGCTCTTGAGCACGCGCCTGACAATTTCGTCGCGGTGGAGCGGCTCGCCTGCTTTGCGCAAAATGTCGGCGATAATATCTGAAACTGTGCCTTTGCTGTAGCCCCAGCTGTCGAGGGCGTAAATGCCGCGGCCGATTAGGACGAAGCGTTTGTCTTTGATGAGTTCGTTGTGGATAGCTTGAGTGGTAACGTTTCTGCGCTTGAAGTCGCTTTCTTTGATGGCTTTAGAAATGTCGGAAAAGTGCATCGGCTTGCCATTGCCTGCCAAAATGACGTAGATTTTATCGCGGATGTTTTTAGGATTGACGGTCGGCCACTTGGCTAGGCCCCAAACGTCTTTGAGATTGGCTAGTTTTTTGGATAAGCTGGCCAGGCCGCGGATTTGGGACGGACTTTCGAAAGTCAACATGCCATGCAAGCTCTCGATGTCGATTGGCTGGCCGTGGTTTTTGATGGTTTTCACAATGCTATCGATATCGCCGCGGATTTTCTTCTCATTACCGTTTTCGGCGATACTGATGCCCTGGTAGTAATTGTCGGTTTCGTTGATTATAACGAAGCGCGGCGACAGCTCGCCGATAAAGGCAACGTGAGCTCGGGTATTATTGGAAGCTTTGTCTTTCGAGAGGCGGTTGGCGACGTCTTGGACGCGGCCGACGCGGCCGTTTTCGGAAAGATCGCGGATAATTAGGCGCTCGGCGTCGCTAATGGCGGGGATTTTGCTGTCGGCGGCAGCGGTTTTGAGGCGGGCTAGGATGGCTTTTTCAAGTTGGCGGACACGTTCGCGGGTGATACCGAGCAGCTCGCCGATTTGCTCAAGTGTTTCCCGGCGTTCATATAGACCGAAACGGCGCGTGATGATTTCGCGTTCGCGTTCTTGGTCTATGGTCTTAAGAATATCCTCAATTGCTGTCTTGATAGTCTCCACAGCAGGTGTACCGGTAGTTTCGGTCATGCGATCCTTATCCTTTTATCTCCACTCCCCGCCCCTCGAGAGTGATTTTAGTTTGATATCGTAATTTCGTATCTGATTATAATACATAGTAGTTAGATTGTCAAATCAAATACTAACTAGTTATATTGTATCACAATATAGACGCTTATGGTAAATACTTTTTTGCTACTTTTTTTAATAAAGAATAATGTCTAGGCTAACAATAATACCTATTTTTGTCAAAGTTTAAGGTGTTAAGGCGGTATCGATGCTGGTTAATCTAACGGTTTATCACAAAATATAATTGTTTATTGAGCAAAGCTTATTCAAAACACCAATGAATAATTAGCTGATTAAACAGCTTAATCATTGTCTAATAATATCTGGACTTTTTCTGGCGTGGTTTGCGCCTGAGTTTCTGACTGGTCGTTGTTGATATGCTTGAGGGCGAACAGTGTAAGTGTGCGGCGAATTTCGTCGCTGGTCGGTTTGGTACTGCGTCCACTGTCGTCGAAGCCGTGGCCGGCATTGGCAACGCGAATAAAGCGGCTGCTCGGCTGGTAGGCCAAGATACGCTGGTAGAACTTGTAAGCTTGCTCAATCGACACAATACTGTCTTTGGTGCCGTGGAAAAACAAAAACGGCGGCGGCGTTTTGGTAATCGGTTGGTACAGCGGGCTGGCGACGCGGGCAGTATCGACATTGCGGGTGCCGAGGAATTTGTAAGCATTTGGGTTGCGCTTGGTGCGCTGTAATTGGTTGACCAGGTCGGTGGTGCCATAAAAACTGATCACGCCGCGGACAGTAATTGGGCTGTCTTGGCGAGTTAAGACGTAGTCGATAGCCAAGAGCCCGCCAGCGCTGTCGCCAAAAAGAATTACATTGTTGGTGTCGATGTCATAAGAGCTGGCGAGTTTGGCGATGGTATCGATAGCGCAGGCAACGTCGTTATTTTGTGTCGGATAATGGTATTTGGGCGCTAGGCGGTAGTTGACCGAGGCGACCGCAAAACCAGCCGCCGTCAAGCTAGAACCGTAATAGTCAAGCAGCGAATTGCGCTTATCACCCTTATGCCAGCCGCCGCCGTGGATATAAATAACTAGCGGGTACGGTGTTGTATGAGTATTAAGCAAGCTGTTGATTGGCGTGTACAAATCAAACTTCTGCTTGTCTTGGCCGGCGCAATACGGAATATCAGAGTCGACATTAGCGACATTGCCTAGACGTGGATGGTTATCGGTGCGGTACGACCTGTGAACATTTAGCGAGAAGACAACGATAATCATTACTACGAGCAGCAAAATCATCATCCAGCGGCGGACACGTCGGACTTGTTGGAGTTTGATTGCCATGCTTACTTCTTTCGCCGTATTTGGCGCCGTGCCGACCTTTTTTGCGGGGCGTTAGCGAGCAGTTCTACTGCTTGGTCGCGAGTGATGGTTTTGGGATCGGTGTCTTTGGGGATTTTGGCGTTTTTGCTGCCGTCGGTGACGTATGGACCGAAGCGGCCGTTGAGTACCTTGATGCCGTCGCCAAAGTCAGCGATATTTTTCTCAGCTTCGGCTTTGAGCTTGGCGGCGTATAGTTCGCGCGCTTGCTCTTGGGTGACTTCGCGCGGGTCGATATCTTTCAGGCTGACGTAGAGTTTACCGATTTGAATATATGGCCCGAAGCGGCCGACGTTAGCCTTGATATCTTGCCCGTCCTCGGTTTGGCCGACTAAGCGCGGCAACTCAAATGCGTGCAAAGCTTGCTCTAGAGTGACGGTTTCGATCTTGGCGCCTTTAGGCAGCGGTGCGAATTGCGGTTTGTCGGCTTTGTCGTCGCTTGACCCTAGCTGCAGCATTGGTCCGAAGCGGCCGAAGCGAGCAATAATTGGTTTGCCAGATTTCGGATCAATACCAACTTCCCTGTTGGCGCCGACAGTTCGGCGGTCAATATTGCCAGATTGCTCAATCAGCGCGTGGAATGGCGCGTAGAATTTCTCGAGCATAGTGTTGCGCGCCAAGCGGTCACCAGCAATATCGTCGAAGTCTTTCTCGACGTCGGCGGTGAAACCATAATCGACGACGCGGTCGAAATGGTCGGTTAAAAAGCCGCTAATTAGCTCGCCGGCTGGCGTCGGCACGAGCTTGCCTTTGTTGGAGCCGGTCTTTTCTTGGATGATTTCGCGCTCGACCTTATTGTCGATAAGTTGCAATAAGATAACATCGCGCGGCGTGCCTTCGGAATCGCCTTTTTCGGCGTAGCCGCGGGTTTGGATGGTATTCATGATAGTAGCATAGGTGCTTGGCCGGCCGATGCCGAGCTCTTCAAGCTTTTTGACTAGCGTACCTTCGGTATAACGGGCTGGCGGCCGGGCGAAAACTTGGCGGGCTTCGACGCTGTGGCGTTGCAGCTGGTCGCCAGATTTGACGGTTGGCAAAATTGTGTCATCTTTACTGCCGCCATAGACGCGCAGGAAACCGTCGAACAGGACAACTTGACCCTTGGCTTCAAAGACGAGCTTGTCGTTAGTCTTGCTTGAGTTATTTTGCTTTTCCCCGTCGTTAATACCAATTGTAATTGTTGTGTTCTCTAGCTTGGCTGGCGCCATTTGGCTGGCTAGCGTGCGGCGGCGGATGAGGTCGTATAGACGCTGGTCATAGTCGCTGCCGCTGACTGATTCGCGGGTAATATCAGTCGGGCGAATTGCTTCGTGGGCTTCTTGGGCGCCAGCAGATTTAGTTTTGAACTTGCGGACATGCGAGTATTCAATGCCGTATAAGCGTTTGATGTAATCGGCGCTAGCAGCGATGGCCTGGCTTGACAAGTTGACGCTGTCGGTACGCATGTAAGTAATGCGGCCCTCTTGATATAGTTTTTGGGCGCTGGCCATGGTAGCGCGCGAGCCCATGCCTAGCTTACTGTTGGCCTCTTGTTGCAGAGTACTGGTCGTGAACGGTGCGGCCGGATTGCGGCTTGACGGGCTGGTACTGATATTGGCGACAGTGAAAGTCGCTCCAGCGAGCGATTCCAGAAAGGTGCGAGCCTCTTCTTCGCTGTCGAAACGCTGTTTTAGCTCGGCTTTTAATTCTTGGCCGCCAGCGGCGAATATGGTAGTAACTTTGAATTGCGAGCTGCTAGCAAAGGCGTCGATTTCGTGCTCGCGTTCGACTAGCAGCCGTACGGCCGGACTCTGGACGCGGCCAGCGGACTTGCCGCCGGGGACTTTTTGCCAGACGACCGGGCTAAGTTCGAAGCCGACAATTCGGTCGAGAATCTGCCGGGCTTGCTGAGCTTCGACTAATTTCATATCGACGGTGCGCGGATGCTTGATCGCCTCCTCGATAGCCGATTTGGTAATTTCGTGAAAAGTAATACGCTTGGTGGTTTTGGGGTCAAGCTTTAGGACCTCGCACAGATGCCAAGCAATGGCCTCGCCCTCGCGGTCTTCATCGGTGGCTAGCCAGACGTTGGCCGCGCCGACTGATTTGACGGCTTTCTTCAATTCAGCGATTACCTTTTTCTTTTCCGGGTCGATTTCGTAAGTCGTTTTGAAGCCGTGCTGGATATCAATTGGCGGCGTGCCGTCTTTGGTTTTTTTGGCGATAGCGCGAATATGCCCCACGCTTGACAAAACATGAAAATCATTGCCGAGATATTTCTCGATAGTTTTGGCTTTGGCTGGCGACTCGACGATAACCAGATTCTTCATACTTATATAATAGTAAACCGATTTGCTAAAAATGCCAAATTAGTGCTGGTTGCTGAGAATAATAAACCAAAGAAAATAGCCCGCCAGATGGGCCTCGCGCCGAGCCTTAGAGCTCTGGCGGGCTATTTTCTGACGGGCTTTTAAGCCCTTTTTGCCGAGGATCACTCCTCCTCGGCGGCGTCGGTGTTCACCTCCTCGGTATTGGCGTAAAACTTCTCAAGCTCCTCTTTGGAGAGGAGGTCAGCGAGCTGCGTCTGCTCGCCGATCAATTCTTGACTCGCACTATTGAGATTGGCCTCAAGAGCATCGAGCTCTCGAGACCACTCTCTCAAAACCTCGGAAAAGAGGAAGGATGAGCGGGAGATAATCTCTTCTCCCTCGGTGATATCCTCGTACTCACCGATGGTCTTGCGTCCATCGACAAGAATCATTCTAACCCCCTTTTCTATGTACGCGATATCTTCCTCTCT
>CAUSWA010000010.1:0-28729 GCA_963535445.1 uncultured Candidatus Saccharibacteria bacterium
GCAAAATCCCACCACACTTCGCCAGCAAAGCGTCGCTTTTTCTCGACAAACACATCAATGTGCGCCCACGAATCAACGTGCGGCAGATATTGCTTGGCTAGATCAATCGTCGTCTGGTCATCGAGTCGAGCGTGCGTGATCAGCAGCCCGCACAGCAGCACGTAGTCAAATGATTCATTTTGTGCCGTTAATAATTCGCTAATGTCCGCCGCGCTCATGCCAGGCGCTAATTTTCTCGCCAACCGCCGCAAATCCGGTACCCGCACGCCAATGACCTCCATCTTGGTATTGACGATGCGCTGGTTAAAGACAGCGTAGGATTCGTTGCCTTGGGCGAGGTCTGTCAATTTTGCCAGAATGTTGTCGGTCATGTAGTTAGTATAGCGCAAATGGTTGCTGATTTGTTAGGTTGACTGGCTTATAGACGTATAGTGTTGAATCTCATAAAAATAACATAGCCAAATTTGAAGATTTATCCTGGGATAGTGTGATTTATAATGGCAAAGCCAACGTGTTAAATAGGGAATTGTTTCAGGGCTTCTTGATAAGAGTGGCGATAAAACTCAACAAATCATTTGCCGAAATAAATTCTTTGCCTTTGTCTTTGGGGGCTTTCTTTTGTTGCCGATTTGGCTTCTTTTCACTGAAGAACTTCTCGGCTAGCTTAATAAGCAGTTCGTCTCGCTTAGTCTTGTCAGTAATATCCTCCAGATATGGACGTACTGCACTAAGCTGTAGTGACATATGCTCAGACTGCCGCTGAGCTTGGCGATGTTCTGTAGATTGTCTTGCAGCGTATGTGGCTAGACCACCCGAAGCTGTGACAATCGTTATTTTTGCGACTAGCTTTTGCCAAGCCATGTCTGAACTTGCTTCATTTGCAAGAATTCCAGCAAAGACAATTGCAGTGATAATTGCTAGAGCTGCGACTATTTGCCATACAAGCGATGATATCCACTCGCGTTTTGCATTTTTCGAATAATCACTGATAAGTGCATCTTGGCTCACGATTCCAAGTAGTTTTTCTGCTCATTTTCTTGCGTCCTCTGTCGCTTTGGCACTTTTCTCGGCGGCTATATTGATTGCGTTGGATTTCTCATCTGTTTCTTTCGTTAGCTTATTGAGGGTCGTATCAAGCTCACTCTGCTTTAGTGCGATAAGGTCTGTAAATTTTTCTGATCGCTCTATCTGGGCATCATTAAATGCTTTCGTCTGGTCTGTCGAAAGTTTATTTGCGGCTGATTTAACGGTCTCTAACTGCTCGGCTAATTCTTGACTTTCTCTTGTGACATCTTCCAGCTTCTTCTCGACAAGTGCTGTATTATTATCGATGGTTTCTTTTGCACTAGCTATTTTGTTGTCAATTGTGGTGTCGGCGAGTGAACCTTTCTCCTTTATTTGACTGATAATGCCATCTACTATTGTTTTCTGACGTGCTGCGGAGCGTCGTAGACTGGTAATTGCGGCACGCGCCTCTGGTATATTCATCGCCGGAACAACTAAGGGGATATACTGCAATATCATGTCTACCTGTTCAATAGCATAGGATGATAGGTAGGTCGGCGAAGTGCCACCGCCCCAATCGTTCAGATACGAGTCGATGTTATGCAAATACGCAACTATACTAGAAAGCGCTGAGTAGTTAATAAGTCGAGGATCTGCGTTGTTGATAATAGCTTTCAATACCTCATTTACTGCGCGGATTTTATCAAGATAATCTCTATCTTCAATACTTAACTCAGCTTCCTTATATGAATCAAGGCGCAAGGTCAAATTTTCGCTTGCATCTGATAGCCCACTGTCTTTTAATTTTTGTTCCCAAGGGTTCATATAAAATCTCTTTTCTATTGACACTATTTCGCTGTTCATATCACTTCAGTATCTACGAGAGTAATCCAACCTTTTCTACGACTAGACATCTATTTATCAAGGCCTTTAGTGACTTAGGGTAATTGATTTTTTTATTTGTTTAAGTTTTACATAAATAATATCTACTAATATCTACGATAAGTAGCTAGTTATACTTGCCTTTTTAAATTATGAATGACCGCTTTTAGGGATGTTAAAATATAAACTATAGAGGAGACTATCATATTTTCATACTTTATTTCAAACATTAGAAACATTCATCTTGCATTTGACATTTGAGAAAGATGTAATTCTGGAGCCACGATCGGGGCTTGAACCCGAGACCTCATCCTTACCATGGATGCGCTCTACCAACTGAGCTATCGCGGCATATTATCGTTGCGCACCATTCTATGTATATTTACGCTTCATACGGGGCTACTACGGCGCTGATACGCGAACGTCGAGCAAATATTCCTTTGCCAAAGCCTACTAATTTTAGCATATTTGCCGCGGTCGAGGCAAGTTACTTCTGGCGGCGGGTCTTCTTGCTGGTTGTCGATTCGGGTTTCGGCAGGTTCGGCGCTACGAACGCTTCCAATAGCGCCCAGGCGATGCCGTTTACCAAGTAAACTACTGCGAATCCGGCAGCAATCATCGCGGCCAAGCGGCTTTGTGGTACATTTAGGAGCGTCAGTAATCCGGCTAGAACCAGCCCGATGAAAACTACTGTTAGATAAGCTTGCTGTAATTTGCGGCGCTGATCTTTTTGATAGTTCCAACTGCTCAGCGACTGCTTAATAAACTCGTACATACTATATATTATAGCATATACATTGTATAAAGTCAATAAAAACCGCCCGCGAGCAGCGGACGGTCTAAAATTCTACGCATGGTACCGGAGGTAGGACTCGAACCTACGAAGCTAAAAAGCGGGAGATTTACAGTCTCCTGTCATTGCCACTAGACGACTCCGGCGTAAATTGTGGAGCCGACTCTCGGACTCGAACCGAGGACCTGCTGTTTACAAAACAGCTGCTCTAGCCAGCTGAGCTAAGTCGGCATAAATTGAAAGGTACGACCCGAAAGCACACCTAACAGTGTAGCGTATTTGCGTAACCTTGGCAAGTGTTTTGTTTTATTGTGGAGAGATGGCGCCAGCTGGCTGCTTGACGCGGCGGTCGACATGCTGCCCGCGCGACATGGCGCGATTGATTTTGTCGCGAATAGCAGCGGCCTTCTCTTTCTGGCCGTTGCGGTCATATGAATCGGCTAAGATGTTAATGCTCTGAATACTTGGCTCTAGGGTGACGGCGCGCTCCAAGTGCTGCAAGACAAGCTTGGCATTGCCGAGTTTTTCTTGTACTTTGGCGTAGGCGATGTGGCGCGAAGCGACTTCTTCTTCCATCTCTAGGGCTTGCTCGAATGCCAGGGCGGCCTTTTCGTAGCTTTCGGTTTCGTAGTAAATCAAGCCGACATTATGCAGGCTCGAAGCGCTTGGCTCGAGGCTCTGGGCAATTTCGAAGCATTCAATAGCGTCATCGTAGGCATGTTGCTTGGCATACAAAATACCTAGACGGTTGTAGGCGTTGGCGTTTTTGGCGTCGATGCGCAGAATGGTCAGCAGGGCTTTTTCGGCGCGCAGATATTTTTGCGCTTTGAGCGATTCTTGAGCGATTTCCCAGAGCTTATCAAGCTTTGATGATAATTTCGCTGGTAAGTCGCCTGCGATGTCTTCGGGCGACTGGCGGTACGCGACTGTAGCGGCGCCTAGTCCCAGAACCAGTAAAAATCCAAACATACTATGCATTATTATAGCACACAATCACGCAATCAAAGCGGCAAGCTGAAGCTTGATGTTGCCGTTGGCGGCGATGCGCTCGTAGGTTTCGCTGAGACGAGCTAGCTTGTCGATGATAGCTGGCGTGCTGTTTTTGGCAGCGGCATTTTGAACGAGTAGAATGCTATAGCGTAGTAACTCTAAGGTGTCTTTGCGGTCGGTGTATCGAGCAGCAACAGTTAGTTTATCATTCATCGGACCAGCAATTAATGCTTGCGAGTCTTTGATGACGGCGCCGATATCGGCGAGTTCGCTAGGTTTGTTAGCTAAGCGTGAAATTAATGCTGGCCGGCCGTTTGCTAGAAACATAATTTGAGTAATCGCTGTAGTGTCAAGCTGCCGATATTTAGCGAGGAGCAGCCGGCTAGCCTCCTCAGAAACCGGACGGATAGTAAGCCGCTCGACGCGCGACATGATAGTCGGCAGCAGCAAATTCGGCTGGTGCGATGTTAATATGAAATGAATGTTGCGGGCTGGTTCCTCTAATAATTTCAAGAAAGCATTTTGTGTTTGATGATTCATTTTGTCGGCGTCATCGATGATGTAAACAACCTGATTGTTCGTGATGCCGCGAGTGTATTGGCGCAGGTCGCGGATTTGGTCGATACGGATAATACCGCTTGCATCAATCTGTCCGTCTTTGTTGGTGGGCTGAATAATTCCGGCGAGTGCTGGGCCGGCTAAGTATCTGGCTGTAGTTAGCAGACCGGCGCCATCGGCGCCTGTCAAAAGTAAAGCTTGCGGTAGACTGCGGGCTAGCGTTTGAATTTGTCGCTCGGTTGACGGCTCAAAGATTAGGCTCATCATCTAGCTCCGGGAAAAGTTTGATAAATTCGCTAGGCAGCGGCGCAATGAATGTCTGGCGCTTACCAGGCTGTGTAGTAATTTCTAATTTATAAGCATGCAGATAGAGGCGATCGGCAGATTTGCCATAGACGCGGTCGCCGTGAATCGGTGTGTGTAAATGACGCAGATGAACGCGCAGCTGATGAGTGCGCCCAGTCTGCGGGCAGAGTTTAATAGCGCTGAGATTGTGATGTGTGGTGAGCGTTTGGTAAATAGTTTGCGCTGGCTTGCCATTTGAATCGGGGCGAAAGGTACTGGGTGCCGACGGGTTGCGACCAATCGGGATATCAATTTTGGCAGTTGGTGGTTGCGGTGTACCGTCGACGATGGCTAGATATGTTTTCTTGGCGAGATGTTGCGAGAATTGTTTTTTGAGCAATTCAAAAGCTTCGGGAGTACGCGCCCCGATGATAACGCCGCTGGTGTCGCGGTCTAGCCGGTGGACGATGCCTGGGCGATTAGTCTCCAGTCCGACGGTGGTATAACGGCGGAAAAAGTCGGCGACCGTGAATTCGTCATTCAGTGCCCCTTTGCTGTGAGTCAGAACGCCGGCTGGTTTGTTGACAACGATGACGTTATCGTCTAAGTGAAGTATCGGTAGTTCCTCATCGCTGTAATCGGTAGCTTCGGGCAGATTGACGGCGATTTCGTCGGCTTCGGTGACTAGCTGGCTGGCGCTTTTGGCTGGCGTACCGTTGACAGATATATTGCCAGATTTGATATATTTTTGCCAGGTTGAACGGCTGGTCTCTGGATAGCGTTTGGCTAGCAAACTATCCAGCCGCTGGTTGTCGCTCACCTGTTGAAACAGATATATGTCCTTACCTTTGAATGGTAAACCGTAGGTAGTTAGCTCGCTGGTTGGGTTTTCGAAAATCACGCCGCGAGCGTCGCTTTTGGCGGTAAATATCTGCTCCATGATATAATTTTCGCGGTCTTCGGCGGTGTCGTCAATCAGCACGAAATAATGCTGGCGGTTAAAGCGAAAGCGCACCAGCTGGTTGATTGGGTTAGGATTGCTGTTTTTGATCTGGTCGATATGGCGCGGCAAGTTATCTGCGTTTGCTACGTTGAAGCGGCGCAAGATCGCCAGTAAGTCATTGGCGGTGATTCTCATACGATTACGCTGCTTCCCTGTTCAGACGGTTGGTTGCTCGAGGATTGGTGCATGTTGGCGCTATCTCCTAAGTCCCACGGCTTTTTGGACGCGGAGCAAGGTTTCGTTGGCGACGACGCTCATGGCGTGTTCGGACCGCTCGAGGACTTTCAATAAATCATCGTCGGTGATGGCGTTGAGGCGCGCTTGGAAGTTGCTCAAAAAGCTGGCTACTGCTTCGGCTACGGCTTTTTTCAGCGGCCCGTATTGTGTTTGGCCAATCCACTCGGCATTGACTTCTTCTTGCGGCCGATCAGTTAAAATCGCCAAAAGCTGTAATAAGTTGGTGATACCTGGCTGATTTTCCCAGTCAAAATTGATAACGCCAAGTGAATCGGTTGTTGCCGACATGATTTTCTTGTGAGCTTGTTCTGGCGTGTCGTTCAAATTAATTTTTGATTTTTGATCGTCCGAGCTCTTGCTCATTTTCTTGTGCGGATTGGTTAAGCTGCGAATACGTAAACCTTTGTCGCGCTTGATAAACTCAGTTTGCTTGGCTGTAGAGTCAGGCACAGTGAACAATTCGCCGAACTTATTATTCATGCGAATGGCGATGTCGCGGGTGATTTCTAGATGCTGGAATTGGTCCTCGCCAACGGGCACATAGCGGGCATTATAGAGTAAGATATCGGCAGCCATCAACACCGGATAATTAAACAACCCGACACTGACGTTGCTGCTGTGTTCGGCGGACTTTTCTTTGAACTGCGTCATGCGGCTCATCTCGCCGAAACTAGTAAAGCAGTCTAAGATCCAAGTTAATTCGCTGTGCGCCGGGATAAAACTCTGGCGGTAAATAAAAGTATTTTCGTCTCTAGCGTCGAGCCCAGCGGCGATGAAATACTTAAGGTTTTTGAGGGTGTTGGCGTACAACGCAGAATGGTCGATTGGTGTCGTAAAACTGTGCAAATCTGGCACAAACATGTTGATTTGATACTCTCCTGCGTACTTTTTCTGCATTTGCACCATTGGCACGAACGCACCGAGATAATTACCGAGCGTTGGCTCTTCGTTGGCGCGCACGCCAGTGAGAATTGTTTCTTTAGACATAGTATAATTATAACAGAGTACGCTTATACTGTCATATTGAGCGCGACGATTGAAACAATTGCTGTTTGATGCTAGTGGTGGCTGCGTATACAATAGCGTTATGAACAAAACTCAGTGTCGGATTGCATATTACGTTTTCTTGTTTGCGTCGGCGCTAGTTTCGTATATATCGATCGAAACGTCTATGGACACGATGAGTGCTGGCAAGCCTCCAAGCGTGCCGCTGCATTTGTTCGAATTCGCGCTGGCTATCGCGCTGGTGTGCGCGGCGTTGTATTTCCGGTATAAGGCTTATAACGATGATGATACCAAGAAATAAAGCATAGTATGGATAGATCAGAGTAGCAAAGCTAACATCCCGCTATGTGAGAGCGAGATGTTTAATTGCAGTGTGGTGTTATTTGCTAGCGGATGGCGTGTTTGTAGGCGAGGCCGGCGCTGCTGGCGGCAGTGGATCGACGTTGCTCGGCGCTCCTCCTTCCCGGCAATCTTCTGGGTGAAGGCTATATCGCTGGGAATGTCTTTGTAGTTCTTCAGGATCCACTGCTCTGATAAGTTCTCTATCTTGGTCGCAGACTACGACATACTGGGATGTGTCATCAGGCGGCATCGGTTTGCGTGCTGGCTTTGGATTGTCGGCTCTGCAGGCTGTGGCTACCGCCAATAAGCCGGTGAATCCTAAAGTTCTTAGCGCTTTGTGGCGGCTAATACCTTCTCCTCTTGTCCCTATTAGACCTTCTGAGCCTTTTGAACCTGTTGTCATAATGCTTCAATCCCCTCCTTCGAGATTAGCGGCTTGTAGCCTATATGCAACCCACCTAGCATTTATAATAATAAGTATTACTATATACTTTTATAGCAAAATAATCAAATGGTGCTCAAGCAAAAAACAAATACCCCGCCCTAACAAGCGGAGTATTTGAGCCTGCTCTAAACTACGAAGAGTTAGCGCTTTGAGTATTGCTCGCGTTTGCGGGCGCTGCGCAAACCGTATTTCTTGCGCTCTTTCTCGCGCGGGTCGCGCTTCATGAAGCCGGCCTTCTTGAGTGGAGCACGCAAGTCGGCGGCACCAGCAGTAATCGCTTTGGCAATCGCTTGCTTGATAGCGTCAACTTGGCCGCTAAGCCCGCCGCCGCGCACTAGTACGCTGACGTCAAACTCTTTTTGCTTGTTGACGGTTGCTAGCGGGTCGGTAATCTCAGCCAGCAAGGTCTTGTTGCCTGATAGGTATTCATCGGCAGTCTTGCCGTTGATGGTGATCGCGCCTTTACCGGCGGTCAGGCGAGCGCGGGCAGTAGCGCTTTTGCGCCGGCCCAAGCCGTAATCGTATTTGTCGGTAGCCATTTACTTAACCTCTACTTTCTCTGGTTTCTGGGCTGCGTGGTCGTGCTCGGCGCCCGGGAAGACGCGCAGGCGAGCCATACGGCCGGCTGCGAGTTTGTTCTTTGGCAGCATACCTTTGACGGCGTGCTCAATGATACTTGCCGGGCTTTTGGCGCGGAGATCTTTGAGCTGAGCTTCTTTCAAACCGCCTGGGAAACCGCTGTAGCTGTAGTATATTTTGTCAGTTTCTTTAGCGCCAGTCACGACAAGTTCGCCAGCGTTAACGACGACAACGTAATCGCCATTGTCAACGTGCGGCGTGTAAGTCGGCTTGTATTTGCCAGTGAGATATTTGGCGATTTCAGTCGATAAGCGGCCAAGCGTAGCGTCGCGGGCGTCAATCAGTATCCAGCGACGAGCAATGTCGGCAGGCTTCTGTGAAAAGGTTTTTCCAGCCATTACTTAGCCTCCTTTGCTGCTTTTGGCATTGGTTTGAGTTCGTCGACGAATTCAACGATTGCCATTTGAGCGCCATCGCCAACGCGCAGCCGAGTGCGCTCGACGCGAACGTGCCCGCTAGTGCGGCCAGCTAGTTGCGGCGCGATTTGGTCGACAAGCTTAGTAGCGGCAACTTGCGTACTGAGTCCGGCAATGACGGTCCGGCGATTGGCTAAGTCGCCTTTCTTTGCCTTAGTAATTAGTTTCTCGATATAACGTACGAGCTCTTTGGCTTTGGGCAAAGTCGTCTCAATGCTTTCTTCCATCACCAAGCTCGTCGCTAGACCTTTCAGGAGCGCTCGCCTCTGGTCGCGTTGGCGGCCGAGCTTGCGTCCTCTGTATCCGTGTCGATGCATTTAGAGCTCCAATTCTGCTAGTTTATCTTTTACTTCGTCAAGCGCCTTGCTACCGAAACCCTTAAGTTCGCGCAAGTCTTGCTCGTTGAGTGTGACTAAATCGTGAACGGTGCGAATTTCGTTATTGACTAAGGCATTGGCGGTGCGAGCACTCAGGCCTAAGTCTTCGATTGAGGCGTTCAAGCCGTCATTATCGTCCTCGACCTCTGTACCAAGTGCTGGTGCAGATTCGACAGTAGTACTGCCAGCCAGAGCCGTATACTGGTTGACGAGGATAGCGGCAGCTTCTTCGAAAGCTTCGCGCGGCGTCAGGCTACCGTCGGTTTCGATGGTCATCTCGAGCTTATCGAGGTTAGTTTCTTGACCGATACGAGTCGGGTCGACCTTGAAGCGAACACGGGTAACTGGGCTAAACATAGCATCAATTGCAATCATGTCGCTATGCAAGCGTTTTTCGCTAGATTCTTCGATAGGCTGGTAACCGCGACCTGATTCAACTACCAAATCGATGATAACTGTCTTGTTTGGGTCGTCAACGTGGCAAATCACGTGGTCAGGATTCATCACCTCGACATCAGCACTAGTTGCGATATCGCCGGCAGTAATGACGTCGGCGCCAGCTTTCTCGAGGCGCAGCTCGACTGGCTCATCGGTGGCAATACGGAAGTTGACGCCTTTAAGATTCAAAGTGATATCGACGACATCCTCTTGAATACCAGGAACAGTTGTGAATTCGTGCGTGGCACCTTCGATTCGGAAAGCGACAATCGCGCCGCCGCGGATGCTGGAGAGCAATACGCGGCGCAGGCTGTTGCCGAGCGTGTTGCCGTAATTAAAGTGCAGCGGCTCAATAACAAACGTACTTGAGTTCTCGCTGTTATCGATAATCTTGGCGAGCGCTGGGTTGTGAATAACTTTAGACATTTTAATCTTTCCTCCCTTTTTAACGTGAGTAGTACTCAACAATTAGCTGCTCGTTGATGCCCGCTTCGGCCTCTTCGCGCTTTGGTTCACTAGTAATTTCGATCTTTAGCTTTTTGATATCTCCCTTTAGCCAGCTAAGCGGCGCCTGAGTGGTATTGCCAAAGATATCGTTGATCGCTGTAAAGTAGCCAGATTTGGTACTCTTCGGGCGAACAGTAATTACGTCGCCGGCCTTGACGCGAATCGATGGAATGTCGACGCGGCGGCCATTGAGCTCGAAATGCCCGTGGCTAACCAGCTGGCGAGCCTGGCGGCGGCTAGTAGCAAAACCAGCACGGTAAACTGCGTTGTCGAGACGCAACTCTAAGAAGCGCAGCAAATTTTCACCGCTAAGACCTGGTTTGCGAGTCGCTTCGTTCATCAGCTTAGCAAATTGTTTTTCCAATAAACCGTACATGCGCCGGACTTTCTGTTTTTCGCGCAGCTGCTGAGAGTACATACTCTGCTTGCCTTGGCGGCCATGAGCGTGCTCGCCCGGGATGCCGCTTTTGCGCGCGAGGATTTTGTGCGCTTTAGGATGCAGCACAACTCCTTCGCGGCGGCTCTGTTTGACGATTGGGCTGGTGTCTCGTGCCATTACGCTCTCCTTGCCTTTCGCGGACGAACACCGCCGTGCGGTACGCCCGTTACGTCCTTAATACTGTTAATCGAAATGTCAAAGCTGCTTATGGCGCGGATTGCCGCGTCGCGGCCTAGGCCGACGCCTTTGACAAAGACGTCAACGGTGCGCAAACCATAGGTTGATTTAGCAGCTTCGGCGGCCTTTTCAGCAGCAATTTGCGCTGCGTAGGCGGTGCCTTTTTTGCTGCCGCGAAAACCGCAAGCGCCAGCACTGGCGGCGGTCAACGCATTGCCTTTGCTGTCGGCAAAGGTGATAATCGTGTTATTAAATGTCGCTTGGACATGCAGCTGACCGGTCGGGACTGATCGGCGCTGCTTCTTTTTTGATTTAGCTTCTGCCATTATTTAAGTCCTTCCTTATCAAGTCTTGCTTGCTGCTTTTGGCTGCGTGCCGCCGACGGCGATTGCTTTGCCTTTGCGGGTTCGCGCATTGGTGCGAGTCCGCTGGCCGCGTGTCGGCAAACCGTTTTTGTGCCTTAGGCCGCGGTAAGAACCGATGTCCTTTAAGCGTTTGATATTGTTGGTCACCAGGCGCTGCAGATCGCCTTCGGTGACATAATCCTTGTCGATAATGTCGCGAAGCTTCTGCTCTTCAGCCTCGGTGAGATCTTTCACCCGAGTGGTCGGCTTGATTTTAGCCGCCGCAAGGATGTCTCGAGAGTACTTCGGCCCAATACCATAGATATAGGTAAGGGCGATTTGTACCTGCTTGTCACTTGGGATGACTACCCCAGCAATTCGAGCCATGCTTAACCCTGCCTTTGCTTGTGCTTAGGGTTTTTCTTGTTGATAACGTAGATACGGCCTTTGCGGCGAACAAACTGATCACCCGGACCCCTCTTCTTGACACTCGGTTTAACTTTCATGAGCGTACAACTTTCTACAGGAAAAACCTGTTTTTTAATGAGAGATGCTTGATATCAGGAGCAACTCTGCGTTATTAATCGCGTGCGCGGAAGACGATTCTGCCCTTCGTGAGATCGTAAGGACTCAACTCGACTTCTACGTTATCGCCTGGGACCAAGCGGATGTAGTGCTTGCGCATCTTGCCGCTGATATAAGCGATAATTGTTAGGCTGTTCTCTAGTTCGACAACAAATTGAGTATTAGGCAGTGCTTCCACTACCTTGCCGCGCAATTTGATGACTTCCTTTTGACTCGCCATAGATATACAGCTAATCATTATAGCGGATTTTACATCATTTGTAAATGCATTTTGGCAAATTTGTTAAATATAATTAAGAGGTGGTAGCCCAGTCTCGACCGGGATATAGTTCAACCGATCGGGACTGGGGCTTTAAATCCTCTCTATTTTCAGGAAAGAGAGGATTATACAGATATATTATGATGCAGGTATCTTCAAAATGCAAATTGCAGATTATGCTGCTCGGCGCAGGCGCAGGAGTTTGCGCCGATTTTTCTTTATTTGGCCGTCGTCGAGGTCGTCAATACTGAAGTCGTCGTAGGTCACCATCAGAGCGCGCGAATTGATTTGCCGCAGCGTCTCGAGGCCGACAGTCACTACAATCAGTAGTCCGGTACCGCCAATCGACAAGTTCGAAACGTTAAGTCCGAGTTGCGCAAAGATATAGTCAATGGCGAACGGCATGATAGCAATAATGCCAAGAGCGATTGAGCCAAACAAAATCAAGCGGTTAACTGTGCGCGTTAAATATTCTTCGGTTTGTGCGCCTGGCCGAATGCCGGCGATGAAGCCGCCTTGCTTTTGCAGATTTTCGGAAATTTCGTTAGAGTTAAAGACGATACCTGTGTAGAAATAAGTGAAGGCAATAACCAGCACAAAGTACAAAATTGGATAAATCGCTACCGTCCAGTCGCCGTTACTGAAGCTAGCTGCCGTCGGCGTTTGGAACCACTTGATTAGGTTGTTGGCGATAGTGTGGTTGGCGCCAGGCATAGCGCGCATAACTTGGCCGACAAATGCTGGCAGGCTGAGGAAAGCCACCGCGAAAATCACTGGAATAACACCAGCAGCGATCAGCTTAATTGGCAAAATGCTTTTGACGCCGCCATAGCTAGTGTTGCCAGCGACGCGCTTAGCGTAATTGATGGTAATGACTCGCTGCGCTTCGTTGATCTTGACCAAGAAGTATAGCAATACCAAGCCGACCGTACCGAGAATTAGCAGTAGCCAGAACGTTGTTGGATCGACTGGTACATCAAACCAGCCAAAGATGCTAAGTTTGCCCTTGGTGGTGCTTAATAGCGAGTTAATTAGCGTACCAAAAGTATTTGGCAGCTGGCTAACAATACCAGCGAAGATGATAAGCGAAATGCCATTGCCGATTCCCTGTTCGGTAATTAGCTCGCCGATCCACATCAGCAAGATCGAGCCGGCAGTCATAGCGGTTACCGAAATTGCCCACTGCCAAATCGAGGTGCCAGTGGTACCGGTTGACGAATTCGCCAGGACGGATTGCTGTAGGATGTAAACAAAAGCGATAGATTGAACTATAGCTAGCGGCACGGTAACGACACGTGTCCACTGGTTGATCTTGCGGCGGCCTGATTCGCCGTCATTGTGCAGCTCTTCTAGCTTCGGGATTGCTTTGGTGAGTAGTTGTGTAATGATGCTAGCAGTGATAAATGGACTCATGCCGACCAGAACAATACTGATCTGGCTGAGCGCGCCGCCGCTCATGAGATTAAGAAATCCGCCAAAGTCGCTGCTGCCAATAACGCTTTGGATGACGGTGCGCAGCTCGGTTGGATTAGCCAGCGGCACCGGTACGTGCGCCATGAAGCGAAACGCTACAATTAGTCCGAAGACGATTAGCAAGCGCTTTTGCATGTCTTTATTTTTCAGTGAGCGGAAAATTATTCTCCAATTCATTATCTAGCCCCTCTAGCTACTAACAGTTCATTAACTTATCACAGTATACAGTATTGGGCTAATAATAGCAAAACGCCCTCCAGAGAGAGCGTTTCGTTGTGAGATTGCGAGCTGCTGCGAGCTATCTTATTCGGCTGGGCTAGGCAGCTTTGTCGTCTGCTTCGGCTTGCTTGGCAGATTTTGGCCATGGTGTAGCGGTTTTCTCGAACTTGCCGCCTGATTTTTCTAGCATAGCGACCACGCTTTGCGATGCGCCCTGCGTTTGCAGAGTGATCTTAGCGGTCAAGCCGCCGCGGGCAATCACCTTGACGTTGTGAAACGGCGTAGTTATTAGGCCGGCTTCGTATAGCGTAAAGTTGTCGACGTTGCCTTTCAAATCATTCAAGCGGTCGCTGTACACCACCTGAGCTGGTATGCGCAAGCTTTTGAAGCCGCGCGCCTTTGGAATAGCGGTAACAATGCCGTTCTGGCCGCCCTGGAATGTGCTGCGAAGCTTTTTGCCAGTGCGAGCATTTTGACCTTTGGTACCACGGCCAGCGGTCTTGCCGCCGCCAGCAGCGATACCGCGACCGACGCGCTTGCGGTCTTTATTCGCCGAAACTTGGAGCTGATTGTACTTCATATTAATTCTCCTCCTTGGCGGCTACCTTTGCTTTTTCGGCTTTTTTCTCAGCGCCAACCCACTTTTCGCGCGGAACTAAGCCAGCCAGCGCTTCGACAGTTGCGTAAGCAATATTGACTTTGTTGGTGCTGCCTAGACTCTTGGAGAGCAGGTTGCGGATGCCAGTCACGCCGATAACTGCGCGCACCACGCCGCCAGCAATAATACCGGTACCTGGCGCTGCTGGCTTGATGAGGACGCGAGCGCCGCTAAGCTTGACCTCCATATCGTGCGGAATGGTTTCGTTGACTACCGGGATAGTAACTAGGTGTTTTTTGGCGATGGCCGTAGCCTTGGCAATGGCTGCCTGGACGTCGGCGCCTTTAGCTACGCCGACACCGACCTTGTTCTTGCGGTTGCCGACGACGACTAGCGCCTTGAAACGGAAGCGGCGGCCGCCCTTGACGACACGCGCCACGCGGTCGATATTGATTACTACTTCTTCGAATTCTTTAGGCGCGTCATCGCGCTGATTGCGCCGGTCATCGCGGCGACCGCCTCGACCTTGACGGCGGCTGCGCGGGGCGCGTTTGTCGTCTCGGGGCGTGGTTTGTTCTTTGGCTTCGGCCATTTTAGAACTCCAATCCTTCCTTGCGAGCTGCGTCGGCCAGAGCTTTCAGGCGGCCAGCGTACTGGCGGCCGTTGCGGTCGAATACAACTGCGTTAATCTTTGCTTTCTTGGCTTTTTTGGCGATTTCAGTACCGATTAAGGCGCACTTTTCGGTCATTGTACCCTTAGTCTTGCTACCGACAGTGGTGGCCGCTGCTAGGGTGTTGCCAGCGGTATCGTCGATTAGCTGAGCGCTAACGTGCATATTGCTGATAACGACGCTGAGGCGCGGGCGCTCTGGCGTACCGTTAACTTTGGCGCGAACGCGGTTCTTGCGCAAGTTGCGGTTCAATAGCTTGTGCGAAAGTGAATTAGACATTATTTCTTACCTGCCTTTCCTGCTTTACGCAAAATTTGTTCATCGACGTAAGCGATACCCTTGCCCTTGTATGGCTCCGGCTTCTTGAGCGCGCGAATTTCGGCGGCTGCTTGGCCGACTTTTTGCTTGTCTATACCAGAGACGACGATGATCATTTTCTCGTTGCTCACGTTGACGCCTTCGGGCGCTTTGTACTTGACTTCATGGCTGAAACCTAAGCTCATCGTCAGCTCGTTGTTGCTTGACGACACGCGAAAGCCGACACCCTTAACTTCGAGACGCTTCTCGTAGCCCTTGGTGACGCCGATTACCATGTTGTTGATTAGCGCGCGCATCAGACCGTGCTGGGCGCGAGCAGCTTTGGACTCATCCTTCGGATGAACCGTGACTTGTCCGTCTTCGACTTTCACCTCAACTGCTGGCGTGATGAATTGTGTCAATTCACCTTTCGGGCCCTTTACGACCACGTCACCAGAGTCAACCGTGATTGTCACACCGGCCGGAATAACCACCGGCAGTTTTCCGATTCGACTCAGACTCATTACTCACCTTTCGTGTGATTTGATATTAACCCTGGTATTTTAGCATAGATTAGGGGTGAAATGCAAGGTCTTTGATCGTTCTGCTTAGTTACCGTACGGAATGAGCAGAACAATCGCCAAAATGCCGAGAGCAATATATGTTGCTAGCGCAGCTTTGGTCAAATACGGCTCTTTCATATCGTAGATTTTACTCACTTCGTAATAATCCCATAGCCGCCAACCAGAGATCATTAAAAGAATACCAGCGAAGATACTTAAATAGCCGCTGACATCGATATGCCAAAGAAAGTTTGATGCATCAACTAGGGCAATGAGTGTAGCCGTCCCCATTGTCGACCAAAAGCGTATCTGGGGTTCTCGTCCGACAGCAATAAAGCAGGCAGCGGCGACCATGATTAACTCAACGAGAGGATTTTGCATAAATAGCACCTGAATATAATAACTGGGAACTCCCTGCCTGGGGTCAGCACTGCCGATAAGCCAGCCTATTCCGTATAACAGTGGTACCATAACGACAATAGATAACAATAAGGGCAAAAAATCAACGGTGAAGACATCTTTAACAGTTATTTCTGCTTGGTTTGACGTCTTTGTCATACGGAGGAAGCTACGCATATGATTACAGTATAGCAAAATATAACTCTTAAATATCGTAAACGTCTATCTCGATCGCCTTAAGTATCTGCCCGATTAGCGTATTGTCTGCCATCTTTAGCTACCCTTTACCACCAATAACACAGCCGCCGAGAATTGAATTCAACGTAATTAGCTGAAGTCAATAAGTTTCGATGGATATTTAAGCGTGATGATGAGCCGGGACTGACAATTACTATTGATGAGATTAGCGATGCAGGTATTTTCATAGAAACGGAAATCATTAGTGGAGATAAAGAGTCTGCCTTGCGGCGAATTGAGGATATTGAAGCGCGGATAGGAGTTCAGGAGTTTGAACTCATTACTGGGCCGTATCGTGATATTTGTATGGATGCGCGGTCTACAGAGAATAATTTACTATAGTGGATGTGTAAGTTGAGAGGGTTGGCGGCTAGCTTTGTATATCTTTGAAAGGTTGTCAACCAGCGTAGAATCCAACTTTTCTTGTTTGATTTCATGAATATCGAAATAGTTAAAATTTGAAACTTCATCTGTTAAGCAAGGCGTTGTTAGTAGAGTAACCTCGTAGATGATGATTAAAACTGGATCATCGAACTTCGTATTCCATGTCGGGATTATACGTGGGCGGTCGCTGTCTATTGTAATGTCGACGCCTAATTCTTCCCGAAATTCACGGGTGAGTGCTTCGACTATATTTTCTCCGTGTTCTAGCCCACCACCAGGAAGATCCCATGAGTCACTCCTCTCTTGAACAAACAGTAGTTTGCCTGAAGAATCACGTACCAACCCCTTGACTACTACCCGATATGCTGATTTTATATTCTTCAATCTTTCAGTCATTTTATGATAAAATTTTATCATAAAAATAAGGTAATAGTATGACTAAGATTGTCGCAAAAGCGCTGGTACGGAGTTCTGAAGGGTTATGTTTGGTACTACATAGAGGTAATACGCATCCGCGGTTCCCTGGGCATATTGATTTTCCTGGCGGAGAGGTTGAGCCAAAAGAAACGCCAGAGGCGGCAGTAATGCGCGAAATACAGGAAGAGACAGGACTATCCGTTAATCCAAATAAATTGAAGAAGCTATTTGCCAAACAATACCGGCAAACGACGCATATGTTATTTGAGGCAAAGCTCACCGAACCGGACGCGAAAGTCGCTTTAAGTTGGGAACATAAAAGCTACCGATGGATAACACCGGAGGAGTTGAAGTCCCTGCCTAAATTCTCAGACGCCGACCCGTACTATACAGACGTAGTAGATTATCTAGCTAACTGACAAGTCCTTTCTCCTTGAGTGTAGCGTCAATTTTGGTTCGGTTGAAGCCGCGAATGATTACGCCATCGATGTCGGTGACAGGTATGCTGCTAGATTTGTCGCCAACTTTAGCGAGGAGTTCATCCATTGCACCCTCATCTTCGTCGATGTCGCGAACGGTGTACTTGACGCCTAATTTGTCTAAGTATTCTTTTTCGGTTTTACAGTACGCGCACCACTTGGCGCTGTAAATGATTACTTGATTATCTTGATCGTCTTGATTGTTTTGGTCGTCTCGATGGCTCGTTTGGTCGTTCATAATTATCCCCCTTCGTTAATTACAATCATTATATACACAACATCTAGCGTATGCAAGCTATTTATCGGCGCTAGATGTGCGGCTAGTCAAATACCACCCACCGTCAGCTGGCGATTGATAAATGTCAAGCTCGAGGTCGAGGTGGTATTTTTGCAGTTCTTTGATGGCGTTTAAGGCGGCTTGCCGGCTAGCGAAACGTTTCTTTTGCGGCGCGCGAGCGCTTTTGTTTTGGTACGGTGTATGTTTAGGGGTGCGGTTTCGTCTAGGCATAATGTCTTAAATTATACACTTTACATATAGCGGCTCATACTGCTACAATAGCGCTATGACCAGTGGGGCTGACAATACCGCCGAGACGCGGACTTCTGATAATACTGTATCTCGAGAAACTTTTACATCGTTAGGGCTAGCTATGGTCGGCGTGACGTGGAGGATGTATGCACCGATGCTTGGCTTGTTTTTTGCTGGCTTGTGGCTGGATAGTTTATTTAATAGTAAGCCGTGGTTGATGTTCAGCGGGTTCGCGGTAGGCGCGGCCGCCGCAGTGATTTTGGTGCGGCAACAGATAAAAAAGGTTAATAAGAAATGATGTTCGCGGCGCTACCCCATATATCAGTCAAGGCTGACGAAGTGTTTTCAATCGCCGGTTTGCCAATAACTAATGCTAATCTGGTTGGCATTCTAGGATTGGTGCTTCTGGTGTGGCTGATGTTTCGTACGCGGGCAGCGGTGCTTGGCCGTAAAAAATCGAATTTCGCAACGCGCTTAACTCTTTGGTGTATAGAAGGATTGTATAAGACAGTCGGACAAGTGATTCCTAACCAAAAGTGGGCTCGCCGAGTGGCGCCACTGGTAATGACGATGTTTTTCTTCATAGCCGGACAATATTGGCTCGGTTTGCTGCCGATTGTCGGGCCGATAACTGTCGGCCATACGCCGCTGTTCCGCGGTCAGGATGCTGATTTGAATATGACGTTTGCGCTGGCGACGGTGACTATCGTGATGGCGCAGGTGTATGCTGCGCGCGAGCTGGGTTTTGTTGGTAATCTGAAGCGTTACTTCGTTAATCCGTTGCGCGATCCGATTATGTCGTTTGTTGGTATTCTGGAGCTTGTGGCGGAGTTTTCGCGCTTGCTTAGTTTGTCGTTCCGCCTGTTCGGCAACGTGCTGGCGGGCGAAATATTGATTGCTATGATTGCTTATCTAGCGCAAGTTGCGATGCCTGCGGTTCTGCAGCCATTTTATATTTTTGAGCTGTTTATCGGCGGTATTCAGGCTTATATTTTCTTTATGCTTTCGACAGTGTTTATATCGCTCGGTTTGGCGCATCACGGCGGTGATGAGGAAAAACAAACGCATGATGATTCTTCGACTTCTTCCGGTATGAAATTAACGGCCGAGGGAGTAAAATAAATTTAGGTAATAACTAAACCATAAGGAGAAAAAGTATTATGGAAACTATAGCATTTACGCTAGCTTATATCGTCCCTGCATCGTTTGCAGCTATCGGCTGTAGCTGGATTGGCGCTTCGGCGATGAAAGCTGCTGGCCGCAACCCAGAAAAAATCAACGATTTACGCACGATGATGATTCTCGGTATCTCGTTTATCGACGCTCTGGCGATTATCGGTTTCGTGGCAGCTATTGTCGGCAAAGTGATGTAAGGATTCGCGCGCGTGAATAACTTGCACTACTTTGCATCGGCTGGAGCTGGAAGCGATAGCCTATTGGGGCCACTAGGAATTGATTGGCGGTTGTTCGTGCTGCAAACGGTTGCTTTTGCGGTCTTGCTGCTAGTGCTGAAAAAATGGGTTTATCCGCCTATTCTGGCCATGCTTGATGAGCGCGACGAGTCTATCAAAGAAGGTTTAGAGGCTGCCGAGCAAGCCAAAAAAGCGGCAAGCGAAAGCGAAAAGCGCACGGCCGCTATGTTGAAAAAGGCTCAGCAAGAGTCGCGAACTATTGTTGCTACTGCCAAGAATGAAGCGGCTGAAATGGTTGCTGAAGCTGAACAAAAGGCCAAGAACCAAGCCGATTCTATTCTCGAATCGGCCCGCAACGACGTCAGAGCGGAAGTTGCCCAGGCCAAGAAAGACTTGCGCGGCCAAATAGTAGACCTAGTAGTCGATACAACCCGGAAGGTTACGCTAGACACAGTTGATCCAAGTAAGGACACCAGTTTAATCAAAAAACAGCTAGAGGAGATCAAATAGCGTGGCGGCCAGTACTATATCGCAGCGAAGATTAGCAGCGTATGTGGCTGGCCAATTGCTTGCAAGCGGCGACAAGAAGCGTCTTATCAAGGAGCTGGCAGCCTATTTGATCGAAACTGGCCGTGTGCGCGATCTCAATCAAGTGGTGGCGGCTATTGAAGAGGCGCTAGTGTCGCGCGGCGCTGTTGTAGCGACGGTTACGACTGCTCGCCCGCTCTCGCCAGAAAATAAGCAAGCAATTGTTAAGCAATTTACGCCGACTGGCGCCAAACTATATATTCGCGAACAGATTGACCCGAGCGTTATCGGTGGCTTCAAAATTGAACTGCCTGGCAGCCAGTTTGACGGCACAGTGATACATAAACTAACAACCCTCAAGGGTATAAAGTAAAGGAAAAGAATGGCTGATATTACAGTGACAGAATTGTCGGACGAACTGCGCCAGGCGATTGCCCAGCTCGAGGTGTCTGAAGGTTTAGAAAAAGTTGGTATTGTGACTCGCGTGGGTGATGGCGTGGCGTGGGTGCATGGATTGCGCGAGGCTGGTTATAGCGAAGTTTTGGAGATCCAAACAGCCGAGGGCGTGGTTGAAGCCTTTGCTTTGAACTTGATGGAAGACGAAATCGGCGCGGTGCTGTTAGGTAGCGACCAAGGTGTTTCCGCTGGCGATAAAGTCAAACTAAAAGGCGAAGTGCTGAGCGTACCGGTCGGCGAAGAACTGCTGGGGCGCGTAGTTAATCCGCTGGGCGAACCGCTTGACGGTGGTCCGGCGATCAGATCAAAGCAGCGCGGTCTGGTCGAGCGCGAAGCTATCGGCGTAATGGGCCGCAAGTCAGTTCATGAGCCGTTGATGACGGGCATTATGAGCGTCGATGCGATGTTCCCGATCGGCCGCGGCCAGCGCGAGCTGATTATTGGCGACCGCCAGACTGGTAAAACCGCCATTGCGCTTGATACGATGATTAATCAAGCCCGCCAGAAAACCGGCGTAGTCAATATCTACGTAGCGGTCGGCCAGAAGCTCAGCAAAATTGCTCGCCTAGTTGAACGCTTGAAATCTGAAGGTGTGATGGATCAGACTATCGTGGTGGCGACTAGTCCGAGCGACCCGGCTTCCCTACTCTATCTGGCGCCGTATGCCGGCACTGCTATGGGCGAATATTTCCGTGATAATAGCAAGCATGCCTTGATGATTTATGATGATTTAACCAAGCACGCAGTCGCCTACCGCCAGATGTCGCTGCTGTTGCGCCGTCCGCCAGGCCGCGAGGCGTTTCCGGGCGACGTGTTTTACTTGCATTCTCGCCTGTTGGAGCGATCGGCTAAGTTGTCGGACGAACTAGGTGCTGGCAGCTTGACTGCTCTGCCGATTATCGAGACGCAAGCTGGTGATATTTCCGCTTATATTCCGACTAATGTTATTTCTATCACCGACGGCCAGATATTTATGGAGACTGACCTGTTCTACCAAGGTATTCGCCCAGCGATTAGTGCAGGCTTGTCGGTATCGCGCGTCGGCGGTGCGGCTCAGACTAAAGTGCTGAAGAGTGTCAGCGGCAACCTCAAATTAGGGCTTAGTCAATTCCGCGAGCTAGCGAGTTTTGCGCAGTTTGGCAGCGATCTCGATGCCGAGACCAAGGCGCAAATTGAACGCGGCCAGCGCCTAACTGAATTGCTTAAACAGCCGCAGTATCAGCCGATGAGCGTCTGGGAGCAAGTTGTTAGCATTGTTGCGGTTAGCGAGGGCTATTTTGATGAAGTTCCAGCCGCCAAGATTAAAGACGCGCAGGCTGACTTGCTGGCTCGCTTGTGGACGAACCACAAAGCTGAAATGAAAGCGCTAAACCGAGGCGATAAAAAATTTGGCGAGGACAAATCTACCGCCAAGATTGTCAAGGACGCGGCGTTAGCGGTTGCTAAAGGATTTGAGGACTAACTAGATGCCGTCGACTCAGCAGCTTAAATCGCGTATTCGTTCGGTCAAGAACACTCGGCAAATCACCAAAGCTATGCAGATGGTGGCAGCTAGCAAGATGCGCCGCGCTCAAGAGGCGACCAAAAGCTCTCAAGCCTATACAGCGGCAGCACGCGAGCTGCTGGCATATTTAGCGCAGCAAGGTGCGACCGATAATCACCGTTGGTTCGTGCAGCGGCCAGTCAAAGCGCGCTTGCTGATTGTGGCAGCAAGCGACAAAGGGTTGGCTGGTGCTTATAACGCTAATATCATCAAGACTTACCTGCACGAGCTGCATCAAGATGACCAATCGGGTATCGCTAACAAAACTATCGCTATCGGCCGCAAGATCGCTCAAGCAGCAACGCGCATCAAAGATACTGAAATCGTCGGTACCTACGAAGATTTGCCCGACCGCGTGCCAGGTGCGCAGTTTCATGCTATTCTCAACACTGCCAAAGATATGTTCGAGGCTGGCACTGTCGATGCTGTCGACGTGATTTTCACGCGCTTTGTTAGTAGTATGACACAGAAAGCTGATATCGTTCGCTTGTTCCCCGCCGGCTTTGTGCCCGACGATGAAATTAGCGATGATATCCGCGAAGCTAAGTTTGAGCCAAGTCCTAAATATATCATAGATGATATAGCTTACCGGCTGATTAGCGCTCGTTTATACCAAGCACTGCTTGACTCGCGTGCTAGCGAACATAGCATGCGAATGCTGGCGATGAAGAACGCCACTGATAACGCTAGCGACTTGGTGGCTGACTTGACGCTAGAAATGAATAAGGAACGCCAGAGCGCAATCACCCAAGAACTGACCGAGATCAGCGCTGGCGTGGAGGCGATGCAATGATAAAAAAAGGAGTTACTATGAGTAAAAACCAAGGAAAAATCATCCAAATCATGGGCGTGGTGGTCGATGTTGAGTTCGATGATGGCTCGTTGCCAGAAATATACGAAGCGTTGACGGTTAAACGCGGCCAGCAGACGATTACGCTCGAGGTAGCGCAGCATCTCGACCAACAGACAGTACGAACGATTAGTTTGCAAAACACCGACGGATTGCACCGCGGCCAAGTTGTTACAGCGACTGGCGCGCCGATCAGCGTACCTGTTGGCGAGGACACGCAAGGCCGCATGTTTAACGTAGTTGGCGAACCAATCGACGGCCGCGAGATTGCCAAAAGCGCCAAGCGGGCGCCGATTCACCGCCAACCGCCGGCGTTGACCGAACAGTCCAACAAAACTGAGATCCTCGAAACTGGTATCAAGGTTATCGACTTGATTGCACCGCTAGCCAAGGGCGGTAAAGCTGGCTTGTTCGCTGGCGCTGGTGTTGGCAAGACAGTCCTTATCCAAGAGCTGATCAACAATATTGCTAAGTTTCACTCAGGCAACTCGGTTTTTGCGGGTGTTGGCGAGCGAACCCGCGAAGGTAACGACCTCTATTACGAGATGAAAGACGCTGGCGTGCTAGACAAAACCTCGCTAGTATTCGGCCAGATGAACGAACCGCCTGGAGCGCGTTTGCGCGTGGCGTTATCGGGCTTAGCAATTGCCGAGTCCTTCCGTGATGAAGGTAAAGATGTGCTGCTATTCATCGACAATATCTTTCGCTTTACCCAAGCGGGCGCCGAAGTATCAGCGCTATTGGGCCGCTTGCCGAGCGCGGTTGGCTACCAGCCAAATTTGCAGCAAGAAATGGGCGCCCTGCAGGAGCGTATCACTAGCACCAAAAAAGGTTCAATCACCTCTGTCCAAGCTGTCTACGTGCCGGCTGACGACTTGACCGACCCAGCACCAGCGACCACTTTTGCCCACCTGGATGCCACTATCGTGATGAACCGTGCCTTGACAGAAATTGGCATCTATCCTGCCGTGGACGTGTTGGATTCCAGTTCGAATTCGCTTGATCCAGAGATTGTTGGCGAGGAGCATTATGCGGTGGCTCGTGAAGTCCAGCGAGTATTGCAGCAATACAAAGAATTGCAGGATATCATCGCTATTCTCGGTATGGAGGAATTATCAGACGATCAAAAGCAAACTGTGGCGCGGGCTCGCCGCTTGCAGCGCTTCTTGGCACAGCCGTTCCACGTTGCCGAGCAATTCACTGGCAATCCAGGTAGCTACTTCAAACTAGAAGATACTATCAAGGACGCTAAAGACATTCTCGACGGCAAATACGACGACAAGCCAGAAAGCTGGTTCTATATGTCGCCAGTGCCGCTTAGCGAGAAGAAGGATTAAGCTCGAGATGATGCAGTTTCAACTAATTACGCTAGCTGGCGTTAAGCTCGACGAGCCAGTCTACGAGGTAATGATACCAACTACCGAAGGGCAAATCGCAGTCTTCCCGAGTCACGAACCGCTAGTAGCAGTGGCGCAGCCTGGCGCGGTAGCGGTCCGCCGCCAGAAAACCGACAGCGATGACCAACTGGAATACTTCGCGATTAGCGGCGGCGTGGTTGAAATCAACCAGCAGCGCGTGCGGATTTTAGTCGACGAAGCCGAACACGGTGACGATATTGTTGAAGCCGAGACTCAGGCCGCTCTCGAGCGCGCTCTCAAGATGCGCGATGAGGCTCAGGATCAGGTTGAACTCGAAAAGGCTCACCAGCTGGTCGATCGCCACCGCGTACGTTTGCACGTGGCTGGCTTGCGCCGCCGCCATCGCCGGCGATAATTATAGCTACTTATGATCTATTGTTGCCAGATGGCGATAATATGTCGTCGGTTGTTGCTGCCATGCAGTCTATGATGCCATACATCTCGCGCTGTAGGTGGTCGCGCGGGAACATATTAGGAATTTCTTCGCGATATGGTGCTAGAAAACAATCTAGTATTTGTTCTCTGGATGCTACTGGTTTGCGCGTATCGAAATCTGATAGCGAGCCTATATATGTTTTAAGGTCTCCGGTAAAGTCTCGCGGGTTGTTTCGTTTCTTAGTGCCAGTTATATCAATAATTCGCGGTTGAAGTCCGGTGTCATAGGCCGTGTTCTGGACTTGGTAATCACCATGCTCATAGCCTAAGCCGTGCAAAATTATTAAGCCTCTAGCGCCCAAGCTACAGTACCATCGTCTAGTTTTTCACTTTTATACAAAACATTATCAAAGCTTGTCACGCCTTCTTCAAATTCAGTGATGATAGATAGATTGCTACTGCCATCACTCCTACCTATGTTTGCAAAACCTATTGGTTGGAATGTTAGTCGTCGTTGATCGTGACTGTTGATGTCGGTGGCAGTACGGAGCTCCTGAGCTGCGAGACTAGGTATATCTAGCGGCTTGATAGCCACGGGTTGTCTTGCTAAGGTGTCGTCTTCACTTCCGCCTTTGCCGTGTATCGTCATGTCCGCAAACCAAACCCCAAAGAAACTCTCGCGGCGACCTTCGCTATAGTCAGGACGCACAGTTAGATGCGCAGTATTCGATAGTTGCTCGGGCGTTTCGGTTTCGGTAATGAGCAATAGTTGGTTGGCGCTTAGCTCGCCTAGTTTCCGAGTTAAGCCTCTACCTTTTTGGGTCTGTTCTGGTGTTATAAAATTCGTACTAAGGTTTAGACGCTCTTCCATCTTTCTATTATAACATAAATATTATAAATTTTCAAGTAGCTGGCGGACTTCGTCGGTGTTTTTGGTGTTCATTAATTGGTCGCGCAGTTCCTTGGCACCGTCGAAGTCGCGGATGTAGATTTTGAAGAAGCGTTTGAGGGTTTCGAAGGGGCGGCCGAGGGTTGGCTGGTAGCGGTCAAAGAGATCGAGGTGGTAGTTGAGGAGTTTAATTAGTTCTTGTTTATGATTGGTGACGGTGGGTAAGCTATTATTCTCAACTTCTGGCTCGGCATGTGCGTTGGTAGGCGCGAGTGGCGTCTCAGAAAAAATCTGGGCAACTTCACGTGGGTCCCGGATTGTTTTCTGAGATGCCCGAGCGCCGGTACAGGCAAAGCAAAAAGGATCGCTAAAAACTCCCCGTCCGATCATGATGCCGTTTAGACCTGGGTGGGCTCTAAATAGTTCCTCGCCATGGACGCGGTTGCGGATGTCGCCGTTGATGGTCAGTGAAGTTTGTGGGGCGATTTCATCACGTAGTTTGATGATGTCGTCGATGAGTTCATGATGGGCTGGGACTTTACTCATTTCTTTTTTGGTGCGCAGATGGATAGTCAGGTTGGCGAGGTCCTGCGCCAGTAGCGTGCCCAGCCATTCTCGCCATTCGTCAATATAGGTGTAGCCGAGCCGTGTTTTGACGCTGACTGGCAGTCCTGCAGTTTTGGCGGCGGCGATGGCGGCAACTGCTACGTCGGGTCGGCGGATCAGTGCCGCTCCCCCGCTTTTGATGGCAGATTTGGCGGGGCAGCCCATGTTGATGTCAATGCCGTCAAAGCCGAGCTTGGCGCAATAGCCGGCAAATTGTTCCATGTCGCCCGGCTCACCGCCCCAGATTTGGGCGACCAATGGATGCTCATCGTCGGTCTTGATGAGCCGTCCAGCGATGGCCTTATCGCCAGCATGTACCCAGCCAGTGGCGTTGGCAAACTCGGTGAAAAACACGTCGGGCGCGCCTGCCTGCTTGACGACATGACGAAACACCACGTCAGTGACGGCTTCCATCGGCGCCAAGATGAAAAATGGCTGCGGTAGGTTGTCCCAAAATGATGTCATCTCTGTTATTTTATCACAAAAAGGAGAAAACCCCTCACTCTCGCCTTTGAGAATGAGGGGCGTTGGTGGGCTCAAGCGGTTCTACTGGGAATAAGCCAAAGGCTGACCTAACCTTGAGTAGAAACGCGAGTCGCGCCATGGGCGAGCGTAATGCTCTAGCCCTGAAGTTTAAGAACGGCAGCGATCCAGGCACGCAGATTCCGTTCCGATGGTAGACCAGGTCGTTATCGGTTTTAACGACCCTCATAGTGCCTACCATTCCGCTGACAGCATACCACCCGGAGGTGAGGATGGTATACGTGTCGCCTGTAGCGGAGGTATAGGGGGGGGCGGGAGCACCCCATTGTGCTCATTGTGCTCCCGGACTCACTACACACTGCGCACTACGTACGCGCGCGTTCCCCAGTGTAGCTCTGTCTATGCATCCGCTCCCGCAGCGCGATGCATACCCCAAGTGAATGTGACGGGAATCGAACCCGCGCTATATCTGGTTTGCAAAACCCTGGCCTGCTGCCTATCAGCACACACCCTACGATTCTTTTCTGGCTGGGGAATCGGAGACCCAGTGGTGGGCGGACGGACGCCCTTTGCCGGCTTGAGTGCCAGCGGTTCTCGGGGTGCACGCCCCGAGCCGTCATTCGTGAGTGTAATTACTTCACTTCCTAGGAAGCAGCCTACCCTCCTTGGCAGCACGTGCGTCGCTACCGACACTGTTCGTACCAGCTACCTTAGCAGCGCGCTCGTTCATTTCGCGCTGCTCGGTGGTGGGGTTGCCAGCCTGAACGGCTTCAGCTGCGCGGCGATACGCAGCTGTGGACCTGTCGGAGAAAAAGCCCACGAGGTTTTCACCTCCTTCCCGCCCCATCTAGGGGCAAAAAAAGCGAAACCTTTTAATAGCGCTTCCGTGCAAGAGCGCTACCACGACCCGGCTTTTCACCGGATCAGGTTCCGCTCCATGAACAAAAGCATACCAATATTAGGATAAAATGTCAAACAAATTTGTCAAAATTGCGGAATAAATGTGATAGTTGGCAAAAATCAGCTTGTCGAGTAACTAATCTCGGCTATCTGCGAGCTAGGTATTCACTTGATATTAAATCTTTCTCGAATTGTATCATTCCCTGGTAGCTTGCTTGGTAGTTGCTGATGTCTGGCAGCTCTAATGTAGTAATGCAGCGCCAAACAGCGGCGATTAGGCGTTGAAAATCGGCTAGCTCGTCGCGGCTGAAGCAGTCGTCGAGCTGGCAGATGTCGCCGCGAGAGTCTAGCTCGACAAACTGCAGTACAGCGCCGCCAAAATCGTATTTCGCGTAATCGCGCGAGTTGGCACACAACAGCTCGTAAAACATCAGCTGCTGGCGGTATTTGTGGAGCTTGATTTTTTCATAGTCTGATTTGCCGGTCCAGGAAGTTGACGGTTTGCCGGTTTTGTAGTCGGTGACGGTGATGGTCTGATTGTCGATATCAACTAGGTCGAGCGAGCCAGTCAGGCGGGCTTGGCCGAGAACGACGCCCTGCCCGGCAAAACTAAGCTCGGTTTTTTGCGACGGCTTAAAGGTGTCGTATTTGGCGCCCAGAAAGGCTTCGAGCGCCTCAATACCGCGCTTGCTATAGAGTGCTAAATCATTATCGCTTAGTTCTTGTTGTTGCTGCAGCAGACGGATGAACTCACCGGTAATGTCTTCGATTGGTTTGCGAGTGCCGCTGGCCGCTAAATGGCTATGCGCGTGCTGCAGAACGGCGTGAATCAGAGTGCCGTAAATGGCATTAGCGCTTTTGGCCTGCGGGAAGCGCAGCAAATTATTTAGCAAAAAGTTCTGCGGCCCGCCGCGCGTAACGTCGATAAAGTTATTGAGGTGTGTGACAGACAATTTGTAATTTTCGAGAGTTGGCGTCAGCAGTTCTTTCATGGTGCGGTTAATCGGCGCAGTCAAGCGGTCGTGCCAGGAGATTTCGCTTTGGACGGTGAGCGTGGCGGCATTATTCGGCTGGCGGTCGATTTCTTGCAGACTGGTGCCAGCCAGAAAACTAGCTTTGAGCGTGTCTTTGGCGGTGTCGTCGCTGCGGGCATAGCTCAGGTAAAGCTGGCGTTTGGCGCGGGTCATGGCCACGAAGTACAGACGAATGCGTTCGTCATAGCTATCGGCGTTTGGCGAGATAGCCAAGTTCTCTGGATAGCCAATCAAGCGGCTGCG
>CAUSWA010000011.1:0-28331 GCA_963535445.1 uncultured Candidatus Saccharibacteria bacterium
TGTACGGGCTAACGAAGCCGCGTTGTACCGTGAAGCCTTCGACTACTTCGCTTTCGAGCTCTAAGCCGCGGCCTTCTTCGACGGTCACCACGCCATTCGGGCCGATCTTCTCCATGACGTCAGCGATTAGTTTACCAATCGCCTCATCGCCCGCGGAGATTGTTGCTACCTCAGCGATACGCTTTTTGTCGCCGCGGATGTCGTCAGCGAGTTTGCCGAGCTCCTTGATAATCTCGCTAGCAGCACGCTCTAAGCCTTTGCGTAGTAACATCGGATTGTGGCCAGCTGCAATTAGCTTATTAGCTTCGTTTAAAATATGATAAGTTAAAACCGTCACTGTCGTAGTGCCGTCGCCAGCTACATCATTCATCTTGTTAGCAGCCTGTTTGATAAGTTCGGCGCCAACTTTGAAGCCAAGCGTCTCGTCATCAGCTTCGTCGATATCAATACTTTTCGCAACCGTCACGCCATCGTGCGTCACGCTCGGGCCGCCGTAACTTTTGCCGATAACTACGTTGCGGCCTTTTGGCCCCATCGTTGTTTTCACAGCGTTATACAAAATTTTTGCGCCAGCCAATACGCGAGCACGCGCATCTTCATCGTAAAAAACTTTTTTTGCCATATTTCCTCCTATTCAATTGTAGCGAGGATATCCTCGTCTTTGATAATTAAATATTCTTCCTTATCAAGCTTGATAGTCGTCGCTGCGTAGTTTTTGTAGACAACCCGTTCGCCGTCAGCCACATCTTTGACTGCCGAGCCAACAGCCACTACCTTAGCAGCTTCCGATTTTTCTTGGGCTGATTCTGGCAAAAAAATGCCGCTAGCTGTTTTTTCCGGTTTCTTTTCTTTGACAGTCACGACATAATGCGCCATTGGCTTGATTGGTGAACTCATGATTATATCCTCCTTTTCTAATCTATTTTAGCACTCTTGACCGCAGAGTGCTAGACCCAAGTATAAGAAAGTCGGCGAAAAACGTCAACCGCATTATCAAAATATACAGAATAGCCCGAGCTAAAACTCGCGCTATTTTGTTGTGCCTATAGAGATTATCTAGCTCTCGATAATTGTGCCGACCTGCCCAGCCAAAGCTTGTTCGGCGCTGCCTAGGCTAGCGATAATCGCTCGGCGACCTGGCTTTTCGACGAATTTCAAGGCAGCTTGCACCTTAGGCAGCATACTACCCGGCGCGAACTGATTTTCGTCAATGTAGCGCTGCATCTCTTGGCGATTAGTGCGTCCGATAGTACGCGCGGTCGGTTTACCATAATCAACCATCGCGCCATCAACTGCCGTTAATATCACCAGTGCTTCGGCATCAATCGCATCAGCCACTACTGCCGCTGTGAAATCCTTATCAATTACTGCCTCGACCCCCTCTAAGCCATCACTGACAGTTTCAACAACCGGCACGCCGCCACCGCCACCCGTGATAACCGTCACGCCAGCATCAATCATCGCTTTGACCGTATACTCTTCGACGATCCGCTGCGGCTTCGGCGACGGTACCACGCGCCGCCAACCGCGCCCAGCATCTTCTTTGAATGTGAAGTTACGACCGTTAGCAGCCTGCCGAGCTTCTGTCTCCGTCTGATAAAATACGCCTATTGGCTTCGTAGGATTACTAAAAGCCAGATCGTTAGCGTCAACCACTACTTGCGTAACAACTGTCGAAGCGACGCTTTTCATCTGCCGGCGCGAGAATTCGTCAATCAGCGCTTGCTGCAACCAAAAACCGATCGCCCCTTGGCTCATCGCTACGCACGTATCGAGCGGGAAAGTCGGTACTTCTGGCGTGTTAATTGCTTCTTCGTGCAAAACAATATTACCAACTTGCGGCCCGTTGCCGTGAACGATTACCAGCTGATAGCCAGCCAAAATCAACGGAACTAGCTGGCGCGCCGTCTCGTCGGCGACGTCTTGCTGGGCGTGAGCCGAAGCCTCGCCTTGCTTTTGCAAAGCATTGCCGCCAAGTGCAACTACAATCTTACCCGGCATGTTGTTAAAACCTCAACGACATGCAAGTTAGGCTGCCGGTAATTTTCTCAAACTCGCTAGTATTGATCAGAATCACTTCGTAACCGCAATCGCGAATCTTCTGCTCAGTTTTCGGGAAGCCTTCTGGCACGATTACCTTGCCATTTATCCACAAACTATTCACAGCATAATATTCATCGTCATCAACAACTAGCTTATTAAAGTTAGCAAAAGCTGGATGATTTTCGTAAGCTTTAGCAACGATCAGATTATTGTTATCTAAATAAACAACATCGTCTTTCAGGTGTAGAATACCTGTCACCGGTACCGTTTCGGCGGTCATACCATGCTTCTCGAGAATTGATGTGATTTGGTCGGCTGCTGCCTGGTTGGTGCGTCCACTCAACCCGATGTAATAGTGATCGCCCACCATCATGATATCGCCTGGATCAGTTGTGCCTGGCTCGACAACTTGTTCAATATCATCATAGTAACGCGCCAAAGCTTCGCGCAAATCCGGCAGACTAGCCTCGCCACGACGGCTTTCAGCGCCGGGACGCGACAAAATTGCTACACCGCGCGGCGTACACAGTGCGTTATCCTCAATAAAAACACTGTCTGGATAATCCTCGTTGGCCTCTAGAACTGTCACTTCCAAACCGCATTCGCGCAAAATCTCGACATAGCGATCATGCTGCTGTAACGCTAAATCATAGTCCGGCTTGCCCATTTCTGGCGTTTGGCTGATACCATCAATTAAACTATGTGACGGACGGCGAACAATGGCATACTTAAACATTTTTTCTCCTTCATTTGGCAAAACGGGCGCGCTGTATTTCAGGCGCGCCCGTTTCATTTATTATCATTGACCGATTAAATCGGCTATTTTAATACCTAACGTATCATCCAGCGCACCAGCCAGCAGTTGTTGTACTGCGTAGGCAAATAACGCAATCACGACAACCGCCAAAAGCAGTTCGTATAGCGTGAAAATCTTCTTGCGATTCTTGATCTGCATCAAGATGTAGACCAACATGCCTGGTGCATACAAGAATACTGTTATGAGTAGATATTGCATACCAGCCGCATACACTAGCCATACTGCGTAAACACTAGCCATCACACCCACAAAGATATTAAAGGCGCGGTACTTAACGGTTTTCTTCTCTTGCAGAGAAACTTTCAATTGATAAAACGCCGTCAGGGCATATGGGATCAAGATAGCCGAAGTAG
Source organism: uncultured Candidatus Saccharibacteria bacterium (assembly GCA_963535445.1). Lineage (GTDB taxonomy): Bacteria > Patescibacteriota > Saccharimonadia > Saccharimonadales > Saccharimonadaceae > Saccharimonas. The sequence continues at coordinate 3,214 of CAUSWA010000011.1, forward strand.
CAATCGAAATACCAATATTATAGGCTGAGCCTTCAGTTCCAGGGATTGTCAACAGGAATATCTGCACCAAGATGTTAGTAACCAACAGCGACACTACTGGCGCGCCGACTTTATTTTCTTTGGCGAATATCGACGGGAAGGTCTTATTCTTAGCTGCTTGATATGGCAGCTCGGCGGCAAACATCGTCCAAGCTAGCCAACCGCCCAAAACTGCGATCATCAAGCCGATATTAACCAGCCAAGCGCCCCACGGGCCAACCAAGCGTTCCAACAGCATCGACATTGCCGGACTATCTAGCGCAGCCAGATCTTTCTGAGTCGCCACACCGAAAGCCAGCACCGTCATCAGCACATAAATCGAAAGCACGCCAGCAAAGCCAATCAACGTTGCCTTGATGATATCGCTGCGCTTCTTGGCGTGACCCGAAAATACAACTGCACCCTCGATACCGATAAACACCCAGACGGTAACCAGCATCATATTCTTGACCTGCTCAATCACAGCGCCCATATCAAAGTTATTACCAGCTAAGCCCCAAAGGTCTTGGTTAAATAATCCGACCTTGAACGACAAGAATATCGCTAGCAAAAAGATCGCAAGCGGGATTAATTTCGCCGCCGTCACCAAAGCATTAATAAAGCTTGCCGTTTTGACACCCTTAAGGATTAATAAATGAACACTCCACAGCAGTACTGACATGCCAACCACTGACGCCCAGTTTTGCCCTTTGCCAAACAAGTCTGGAAAGAAATAACCAAGCGCCGAGAAAACGGCTACTGCATAAGCAATATTGCCAATCCAGGCAGAAATCCAGTAACCCCACGCCGAATTAAAGCCAACATACTTGCCAAAGCCAGCCTCAGCGTAGCTATACACGCCAGCGTTAAGTTTCGGCTTTTTGATAGTCAGGTTGCGGAAGCTGAGAATCAGGAATATCATTCCAACGCCCGTAATCAGCCACGCAATAATCGTCGCCAGCGGACCAGCCGCCTCAGCCGTACCTTGAACAAGGTTAAAGATACCTGCACCGATCATACTGCCGACCACTAAGCCAGTCAGCGACCAGAGTCCTAACCCGTCCTTTTTTCTTGCTAATTGTTTGATTGCCATTTTGTTCGAGCCTCCTTCAACTCGGATTTATAGCGTCAATGCCATCACAGCCTTGATAGTGTGCATGCGGTTTTCAGCCTCATCAAAGACAACGCTGTGCTCGCCGCTAAAGACTTCGTCAGTGACCTCCATTGAGTCAAGACCGAATTGATCGTGAATCTTCTGGCCAGTCTCAGTATTAAGATCGTGGAATGATGGCAAACAATGCAAGAATTTGACGTTCGGGTTATGCGTCTCGGCTAGCATTTGCGCATTAACCTGGTACGGCTTGAGAAGGGCAATTCGCTCAGCGAACTTGTCTTCCTCGCCCATTGATACCCAGACATCAGTGTAAATAGCGTCAGCCCCTTCTAGCGCTTCGGCACGGTTATCAGTGATGGTAATCTTCGCGCCAGTTTCCATAGCAATTGAACGTGCTAGGCTAACTAGATCGCCCGACGGATGCAGCTGTCGCGGTGCCAAAATACGGAAGTCAACACCCATTTTAGCCGCACCAATCAGCAAGCTATTTGCCATATTATTGCGTCCGTCGCCAACGAAGACCAGCTTAGCACCGTTGAGCTTGCCGACATGCTCCTCGATAGTCATAAAGTCTGCCAAAATCTGTGTCGGGTGGAAAGTATCCGTCAAACCATTCCAGACTGGTACGCCAGCATATTTCGCTAACGCCTCGACATTGGAGTGTTTGAAGCCGCGGAATTCAATACCGTCAAACATGCGGCCCAGTACCTTAGCGGTATCTTCAACTGACTCTTTTTTACCTAACTGAATATCGTCTTTACCGAGAAATTCCGGTGCCACACCCAAATCATTAGCAGCCACTGTAAAGGCGCAGCGAGTTCGTGTCGATGTCTTTTCAAAGAGCAAAGCCACTTGTTTGCCCTCGTGAATACGGTGTGCTTTGCCCGCTTTCTTTTGTTGTTTGAGGTCGTGTGCTGTATCAAGCATCAGCCGAATATCGCTTGGCGAGAAATCTTTCAAGGTCAAGAAAGAGCGACCCTTCAGACTGGTTGGCAGCTTAGCTACCGTTGCAGTAGTCGAATCTGTAGTTACTGGCACCACTTTGCGGACGTGCTCCTCTTGAATCATTGGTACCGCCAAGGTGGCTGCTAGCGAACGCTCCGCCGAAGTAACTCTATCAGTAACCTGCTCGTTGTCCAGATCTTCGCGCACCAGCGGCATACTCATACAGCGCGGGCCGCCGCGGCCGCGGCCGAGTTCTGAACCGCTAACCTCGATAACTTCGACGCCAGCCTCGCGCAATTTAGCATTGGTGACATAGTTACGATCGTAAGTCACCACCACGCCCGGCGCAATCGCCAAAGTATTCGAACCATCATTCCACTGCTCGCGAGCTGCTGCAATCTCATCGCCGCCGCCGCATTCAATCAGGTTAATCTTTGGCAAATGCAGCGCTTCGCACAACGCTTTTTCAAGATCATGCTGCTTGGTAATCCGCGGATAAGCTTGCCCCTCAACCTTCTCGAGGATAAACAGATTCATCTTGCCTTCAAAGTCGCGAATCTCCGGGTGGATCGTGAACTTGTCGTAATCGATCATTGTGAAGACTGTATCTAGGTGCATGAATGCGTGGCTTTTCGGGATTTCGAGAGCAATAATTTTCTTGAAGTTAGAATCAGCGAACAACTCAGTTGCCATTTTCTCGATTGCCTCGGCGGTAGTGCGCTCGCTGATGCCGATGGCCATGGCTTCGCTGTTCAACACCAGCTCGTCGCCGCCCTCCATCGAGAACTTCTCATCGCGATTATACCAAACTGGAATATCGTGGCCAGCAAATCGCGGATGATGGTCAATGATATAGCGCATGAACAGCGACTCGCGGCGGCGGGCCGGCCAATGCATCTTGTTGATCGTCAAGCCGTTGCCAATCGTCGCAGCTGGATCGCGCGTAAAGTACAAATTCGGCATTGGATCTAGATAGAATGGATAGTGGTCTTGCTCGACCATATCGTGCAGCTGCTGGTGATGCTCTGGCGGCAAAGAAATCTCGTCTTTACGCACACCGGCCATAATTTTGCGCACCATCTTGTTAGTCGGCATCGACAATAAGTAATCGCGCAGACTTTGAGTCACTCGACGCGAATCTTGTTTGGAAGCTGCTAGCATTTCGTCGACAAATTCTGCTTTCAAATTATCGCTATTTAACGCCTCTGTTACTAATTCGTCCAAATACAGCACTTCAACGCCGTGATCGCGCAGAACATTTGCGAACTCATCGTGCTCTTGCTGCGCCACCTTCAGATGCGGAATATCGTCGAACAGTAAGTCCTTGAGATAATCAGGGGTAAGGTTCTCGAGCTCCTCGCCCGGCCGGTGCAACAGTACGGTCTTTAGTACACCTATTTCAGAATTGATTTGCAATGGTTTTTGATTCACGCCCACCTCCGCTATGATCTAAATGATTCATTGTTTATTTACTTATATAGTTTTCATTATATAGATTTATGACGCTTATGCAAGCCTTTTCTCGGCTAAATCAAGTAGTCGGTGCTGTCCAATACTGCTGGATGATAGACTGCACCTGCGTTGGCTGATTTAGATGACTATTTTTATGCAATATTAGATACTACGGCAAATGCTGGTAAAAATAGTATTACACTCAGCGCAACGATACGCTGGTGGTAACAATCTACGCGTTTCATCCTTAATGTTTTTGTTCTGACCGCTATTTCTTAAATTTTTTATGTTCAACAGACGATAATTTTGGCTTTGTAATATAGATTATTTTTAATATATTATCGCTATTTTTTCTATTTATCAGCATCAAAGAACTGACGTGCTCGCTCAGTCTTTGGATGATCCATTACTTGTTTAGGCGGACCGTCTTCGATGATGTCGCCTTTGTCAAGGAAAATCATCCGTGTGCCAACTTCACGGGCAAAGCTCATTTCATGCGTGACGATCACCATGGTCATGCCCTGCTTAGCCAAATCGCGCATCACGTCGAGTACTTCTCCAATCATTTCCGGATCAAGCGCGCTAGTCGGCTCATCAAACAGCATAACTTCTGGCTCCATGGCGAGCGCTCGAGCGATAGCCACTCGCTGCCGCTGGCCGCCCGACAGATGCTGCGGATATTCGTTGGCTTTGTTAGCTAAACCAACCTGCTCAAGCAGCTCTTTGGCTCGCCGATTCGCTTTACGATCCGATAATTTGCGTAGTTTCTTAGGCGCTAATTTGATATTATCTAGCACTGTCATATTAGGGAATAAATTAAATTGCTGAAACACCATACCGATACGCTGGCGGATTTTATTAATATTAACGTGCGGTTGAGTGATGTCAACGTCATCAACAAAAACCGATCCATAAGTGGGTTTTTCAAGTAAATTCAAACATCTTAGCAGCGTCGATTTACCCGAGCCGCTCGACCCGACGATCACTAGTACTTCGCCGTCCTCGATCGTCAAATCAATCCCGCGCAGCACGTGGTTGGATCCAAAATATTTGCGCAAGTTACGCGTCCTGATCATCAGCTTGCACCCCCTTCTCGAAACGCCGCATCACTTTCGTAAAGATAACCGTCAACGCTAAATACATCACTGCCGCCGCAAACAACGACTGGAATGCTGTCGCTGTCAACGAACGAATATCGTCAGCTCCGCGCATAATATCGCCCAAGCCAATCCAGCCGACTACCGACGTTTCCTTAAGCATAGCAATGCACTCGCTAATCAACGCTGGCAGCGAATTTTTCATCGCTTGCGGCAAAATTACGTAGCGCATCGCCTGCGGATAACTCAAACCTAGCGAACGCGCTGCTTCTAGCTGTCCATTATCAATACTCTCTATGCCGCCGCGAATGATCTCCGCCACATAAGCGCCGCTATTGATACCAAAGGCGATTGCCGCCACGAAAATCTTCGGCATGAAACGATACGATCCAAACACTACATAATACATAATGAGCAGCTGCACCAACAGTGGTGTACCACGAATGATTTCAACGTACAAACGTCCAAGACCAGCCACCGGATTCCACCTAGCCAAACGCTTCAGCTGCGGAAAGCGCCCTAGCCAACTAAACGGACGGATTTTTGACACCCGCATCAGCGCGATAATTATGCCGATAATTACACCTAATGCCACCGATAATACTGTCAAAACCAATGTTACTTCTAGTCCATGCCATAGATAGACCCAGCGCCCGTCACCAAAAATCACTTCGCCAAAATTCATGGTGCCTGCTCCTTCGCCGTGCCAAAGTATTTCTGCAACAACGCTTGGTAACGACCGTCGGCTTTCATATTGGCAATCGTTTTGTTGGCATGCTCGGCCAGTTCGGTATTGCCTTTTTTGAAAGCGATCGCGTAGCTTTCGCTGCTCAGCGGCGTGTTAATAATTTTGAGCGAAGGAAAACCAGAGACGTACTGCTTAGCCGGCGCATCGTCAATCACCGCTGCGTCAACCTTGCCAGCCGCTAATTCTTGCAAAGCATTCGGCGCTGCCGGGAATTGCACAACTTGCGCTCCCTTAATTTTTGAAGCTGCTTGGTCACCTGTGGTGCCGAGTTGTACAGCGATTTTCTTGTGTTCTAATTGATACTTATTGGCTATCTTGCTGTTTTTGGGTACGATTATTCGCTGCGATGCCTGATAGTACGGATCCGAAAACAGCGCGTTTTTCTCACGCTCCGAAGTCACCGACATACCGGCCACCGCCATATCGATTTGCCCGCTCTCAAGCGCCGGCAACAAGCCATCAAAAGACATATCCTCGATTTTTAGCTCTTTGCCCATGTCTTTGGCGATAGCTTGCGCCAATTCGACATCAAAGCCAACCACCTGGCCGCCATCTTTATACTCAAAAGGTTTAAATGTCGCGTTTGTGCCCATGACCAGCACGTCGGTGTCGTTGGAGATGCTACTGTCGCGCTGCAGTATATCATACAGCATCCAGCTAATCATCGCTAAAAAGGCCGCTACAAACAGGCAAGTCGCCATTTTTCGTAGTGCTTTTGCCCTCTTCATAACTTATAGTATACGCGCATCCAGGCAAAAGCGTAAGAGTTTTATCGAATTTTATAAGAAAAAGCGTCCCAGCCACCAACTGGAACGCTTTTCGGTAGATTGTCCTCAGACCGGAGGCACACTACTCGGTCTGGTTAGCCTCCGCCCGCGTCAGCTTGTCGACCATCGGCAAAATCAAGTAGATACCGATGATGGCCGTCAGTAGCCCAAGACCAACGATGGAAAAGTAGGTTGGTGTTAACACCGGCTTCAGCGTCGTCGAGAACATTTTCGTAAATACCGCGCCCGTCCAAACACCAATACCGCAAGATAGCACCGAAGTCATTAGCAGTGGCGCCACCGACTCAATCATTACCAGCCGCTTGAGCTGAGCCAGGCGCATACCGCCCAGCCGCAAAGTGTATAGCGAGCGACGACGCTCCATCAGCCCGCCAATCGTCGAGACGATCAGGCTCGCTACCGCTACAAATAGCGTCACGCCGATACCAACATAAGCCAAATCAGCTAACTCGCGAATTGACGGATTGATATGCGGCTGTTTGGCCCATCTTCCGCTAATTACGAAGTTAAAATCGTACTTATTGGCATTGGTCGCTACCAATGTTCGCAATTTATCAATGTCGTTTTCGTGCTTGACCGTTACCAAATATTCTTTGCCGCCGTCAGTAGCGATTTGTTTATCAACCAGCTTAACGTTTTTAACAACCGGCTCTTCAAAGTTCAGCAGCGCAAATTGATCTGGACTGGCGCCGCTCGGACAAACATGCTCAGTATAGTTCGTCAAATCGCGGCAGCGAATAGCATCGCCTTTTTCTTGTGGATAAATCACTGCCACCGAGCTAATATACGGCTGTTGAGCTAGCTTTTGCGCCATGTCATCAGGCAGCGAATGGCTAGATATCATTACTGTTCCAGTCTTCAGCTGCGAATAGCCATTATCCTTAACTGTTTGAGCGTTCAAGCCCTCAATACCGCTGGTCGCCGTCAAGTAAAAACTGCCAGCAAACAGCGCCAACACCACGCCGCTAACACTGCGAAAAACTGTTTGCGAGTGCACCGCCGTACGCTTGCCAGCAATCAACGCCGAAGCATTATTCGACCAGCGCGCCAACAACAGCGCAATCTTATTAGTCAGCCAGCTACCTGCCAAAATCAGCCCGAACATAATCAGCAGCAGCGCCGACGTCATTAGTATTAACGGCAAAGCTGACTCCTTATTATCATTCAACCAGTCCATGCCCGGTTTGGAAGACATCCAGGCGAAAATCGCGATACCAATCGCTGGCACGAACACTCGCCACATCCGCAATTTTTTAACTTTTTCAACCGACCGCGACACGCCCAGCGGCGAAATTTGCGCCCGCCGCATTCGCCGCCAATTGACAAACATCGTCAGCCCCAGCGTCAGAACGATAATTAATGTGTATTGCGTGATGCTCAGTTTCAAGTCGCTTGGCCACATACCTTCGCCGTTCATTTTGAAATTAAGCAGCGGCGCTTGCCATAGCCAAAATATCGTCAAGCCAATCAGCACACCGACCGTCGACGCCAAAAACGACTCCAGCATCAGCACTCGCGCTACCTGTTTTTTAGTAGCGCCAATCAGCCGCAGCGCCGCATAGCGTTTTTCGCGCTGAGCAGCACCTAATTGCGTCGCTACCGACACGAAAATTACCACTGGGAATAGCAAGATTGTCGCGCCGACACCCAGAATCATCACGGAAAAAGGATCAAAGGATACCGTCTTTTTACCTTCTTTGTCCGTCTTGTAAATATCCGCAAACGCTGATGGCTGCTGGCGTGATTTTGCCAAAGTATCAGCTTGCGCCACCTCCTGGCTATCAATGCCGCGCACCATCATCAGCGTATCTGGCGTCTCGACATACTCGTCGGGAATTAGGCCCAAATACTTAGTATTCTTGCCAAACCGCGCCAAAATATTATCCTCAGGATAATCAGCAACTAGCTCTGCTAGCGCTCTCGACAGATAATATTCGCCCGGACGCGGCGTTTTCATCTTGGCAAACTGCGGCGACTTGTCCGTGCCGTACATCGAATAAACACTGATCGATTGATCGCGCCACTTCGACGTATTGCCTGGCTGCCATGCCATAACCTTCAATGGATCGACGCCTTTGATTGGTTTTTGTGAATCCGTATTATTACTTGCATCAGCGGCGATACTGCCAATGACTACGCGGTTCGAGCGGCCCAACAGTCCGTTAGTACCAGCCACGAAATAGCACACCAGCATAATCCCTAGCGCTACTGCTGCCGCTGTCAGACCCAAGCGCACTACTGACTGGCGGCCAGATTTTTTGAGTAACATCCAGCTAACACTCATTTGATAGTCCTCGCGCTAGCCTTGTTAAGATTTGGCCGGGTATTCTGCGCCGTATTCACCGCGGCGTCTGCTCCAGAAATCTGACCGTCACGGACGATAATTTCCCGGTCGGCATAGGCGGCAATTGTCGGCTCATGCGTCACCATGATAACTGTCGTGCCGTGCTCTTTGGCGGTTTTGATGAATAGCTCCATCACTCTTTCAGAATTAAGACTATCTAGCGAACCTGTCGGCTCATCGGCAAATAAGATTTTCGGTTCAACCACCATCGCCCGGGCGATTGCCACGCGCTGCATTTGTCCGCCCGACAACTCGCCAAGCATATTGTCGGCTTTATTCCCCAACTCAACATTGTTAAGCCATGATTTCGCTCGTTGATAGGCTTCTTTACGCTTGACACCGTTAAGCAGTAGTGGCAGCGCCACATTATCCAGCGCTGTTAGCTCCGGCACCAACTGCCCAAACTGAAAGACAAAACCAAAGCTGGTGCGCCGTAAAATACTGCGCTGATCATCGCTCAGTTTGTCAATCCGCCGTCCGTCGAAATCAATCTCACCGCTATCAACCTTGGTAATCGCCGCCAAGCTATGCAGCAGCGTCGACTTACCAGAACCTGACGGACCCATAATCGCCAGCACCTCGCCCGCCTCGACATCCAAGCTGACGCCGCGCAGCGCGTGCGTTTGCCCGAACGACTTCTTAATATTTTTAGCGCTAATTATTGGTTTACTCATGCAAAATTTCCTCCTTTAGCCGCGTTAAACGCGAAATAGTTAATTCAATCCAGCGCAAATCCGCCTCCAAATGATACAAAGCATGGTCGATCAGCAGCATGTCCGACAAACTGCTATCGCGCCGCCGCGCTGTCAGCTCGCGCATCCGCTGGATGTGCGCCTGCCGTTGGTTATCCAGGTATGGCGCCGCGTCACCGTCTTTGAGAATCGCCAGCACCGCCTTGATATACATGGTCGCTTGCAACTGTGGCGACGGCGCCTCTGGTGATTCCAGCCATGCTTGTAAATCCTGCTTGCCCTCATCGGTAATTTCATATCGAACCCTGTCTGGTCCTCCTGATTCGTTGGTATCAGCAATTTCTTTGACCTTGTTGTCACGTTTGAGCCGCGCCAAAGTTGAATATATCTGACCAGTTAAAATTGGCTTATCTTTGCCAAAATAACCGTCATATTTTTTCTTCAACTCATAGCCGTAATTTGACTCTTCCGCTAAAAAACCTAACAGTGTATATTGAACGCTCATACTTTTACTATACACCCAGTGTTTAGTTATTGCAAGAGTTTTATACACTAGGTGTATAGTTTATTTTATGCTCTTACCGCAGGATACTAAAGCCGACTCAATCCAATTCTCCAAATTTTAGCGTATAATAAGAATCATATGGAGCGTATCCGACAGCAAAAAGAAACTGTCAAAACTGCCGCTGCTGGTATCGGCGCGCTGTTGAAATTGCCGCGCTACAGCGTGCTGGCGGCGGGGTTTTCTTTGCTATTTGCCATTGTTATTTTCTTTGCAATTAACGGCAACTTCTATGGACCGTTGTTTTTATCGCGATTACCAATCGTCGATAAATTCGCTGTTGCCGGTAACATGCTCATCGAGCTATTTAAGCAAGGTTTCACCACGCCAAACGGCGCGCTGCTATTGATCGTCTCTATTCTACAAGGCTTATCGCTTTCAGTTGTAATATTTACAGCACGACGCAACAAACGCAACGAACAAGATGTAGCCCGCCAACTCAGCGTCAGCGGTATTGCCTCGATCGCTGCCGCTATCGGCCTCGGCTGCGTACCGTGCGGCACCTCGCTAATCTTGCCAATTGTTACTCTGTTTTTCTCGGGCGCAGCGGCTGCTACCGCCGCCAATGTTGCTGGTACTGTCGTACTCGTATTAGCACTTGTACTTAGCATGGCATCGCTTTACAAATCTGGACAAATCGCATTCGTTTATGCACAATTAGCCAAACAGGAGGAAAAATCATGAGTCATCAACAAGAACGCGGTATTGCTCCAATTTGGATTGTTCTATCAATCATCGTCATCGGCATCGTCGCTTTATTTATCTACGGTATTGTCAACCGGCCGCCGAACCAGCATATCGGAAATGGTAAACCATGGAACGAACATATGTCGCAAGGCTCGGCAGATGCGAAAAATGTGTTTATCGATTACACCGATTATTTCTGCTCGTTCTGCGCCCAAGTCGAAGACGCCACCAGCAACGATTCTTTCAAAAACGACTATATCAAATCCGGCAAATTGCGCTACGAACACCGAATCGTCACTTTGTTAAAGGATAAAGTACCAAACACCGAGCAAGGCGCCAAAGCCGCTTTCTGCGCCGCTGACCAAGACAAATATTGGCAGTATACCCACGATATCGTGCCACGCATCAAGGCCGACTACTTCGACAAAGGCATCGGTGTCAAAAACGTCGCTGTGCCAAAGGAAATCCCGCTGCTGCCGCTCAGCTACTTTGAAACATCCGCCAAGAATGTCGGCCTGGACACCGCCAAGTTCGCCGACTGCATGAAAGGCGACTCCCACCAGCAAGAAATCAACGGCAACACGCAAAAAGCCTTATCGCTCGGCGTCAACGGTTTGCCGTACATGATCATCAACGACTACCAAACCAGCGGCTTTGCCGGCGGCGAGGACGGATTGAAGGCTATTCTGAAGGCTGGCGGCGTTGAATAAGACGCGCAGTAAAACAGTAAGCAACAAGCTCGCTCGCCGCTGCCAATAAGATTGTCTAGAATTAAGAAAGCTATTTTTTCAACTGCCGCATAAACCCGCGCAGCTGCGACGATGTCCGTTCAATCCTTTCGCTTGTCCAGTATTTATCCGGCGTGATGTTATCGTCGCCAGTCGATTCCTCTTTGTAGCGGCCGATAATCTTGCCGTTCTTGACAATCGATACGTCCGGTACGAATATCCGTGGCTTGCCGTTATCGTCTTTGTCCAAATACGGTTCTAGTTTCTTGACTAATTTTTGGTAAACTTCGCTGTTATTGGCGCGAGCGTCGCGAATATTCAAATAATATACTTTATCAACGCCTTCAGCCCGAGCTGCCCGGTCAACGTGTTCGCTCAAATGCTGGCACCACGGACATTGCGGAAAACCCAAGAAAACCACACCGCTGCCGCTATCAAAAATATCAAGGATTTCTTTATCTCTGGCATAAACGAAGCGATTATTCGCCGCCACTCGCGGATATTCTGACTTGAATTTGGCAGAGTCGGACACGTTAGTAGACGGAGTTTTCGGTTGTTCGGCAGAATGCTGGCGGTTATACCACAACCCAGCCGCAGCTCCGCACAAGATGATTGCCGCGGAAATAATCGCAATGGTTTTTTTATTCATGCCAAACCTCTTTTTCATAACGTCGTATCCTTCTTATAATTTTTCTTAGCTTCTAGCCAGCGGCGATTTTGCTCGGCTTTATCTTCAATCTCAAAAATCTCGACTGGGTATTTTTCAGCTTGCTTGGCAATTTTTGCAGCAACCGCTTCGGGGATATTGATATCAAAGCGCGCGGCAAATTGGATAGCATAAATAATGATATCGGCCAGTTCACTCGCCATGTCGTCTTTAGTGCCGATATGCTTATCGTCCCACTGGAAATATTCTAATAACTCATTAGCTTCCAGCGACAACGATATCGCCAAACCGCGCGAATCATTCGTCTTATCCCACTTCCGCGCGCGAATATGATCCATCACTAGCTCTTGTGCTTCTTCAAATGTCATAATTCCCCCTTCTGGCACAGCTTTCATACTATAGCTAATTTCATTATACTACAGTGCTCTTGACAACGGAGGTGGACGTATTTAACATAGGCAATTAATTTATATTTCGAATTAAACGCTGTAAAAACATATAATGCCACATTTTTGCCTAAAATTCATTGACATTTTATTCTATTAGTGATATATATATATTAGCTTTTGCTCAAAGTTTTCGATAAAGGGCAGAAGTCGCCCTTTAGCTTTGAGCAAGCTTTCTCTCGGAAGGAGAGAACAATGTACAGAGAGCACTCTATGACGACAACCATCATCATGGTTGTCGTCTGGATGGTGAACCTCGCGGCCTCCGCGATCGCCATGGTCCTGCTCGCCGCTTTGCTTCGCGGGACAGGCGCGGCATGGATGCCCGAAATCACCTTCTGGCAGGCCGTCCTGATTCGCTTGATCTTCAAATCCCTCCTTTGGGACGCGCTCAAGGTGACACCCAGAGACTGAAGACTCACAAGGGCTCTGCCCGCCGAAAATAGCTCGCCGAATGCGTTCAATCTGATTGAGACAGTTACTTGTTTCTCGGATTGAAAGATCCGCATTCAGCTTGAGCTCGTTCGGCGGGCTATTTTCATTGATATTATGTTATTCCCACCTAAACAACTTAATCGCGGCGATGTAGATAACGAGAGTCCAGGCGGCGACGGCGCCGATTTGCGGCAAGACTTCGATGAGGCTAGCCTGCTCGGTCATAATCAGACGGAAACCATCCACAACCGGCGTCATTGGGATAAATTGCGTTACGCCGCGCAACCATTCTGGAAAGAGGAATGCCGGAAAGAATGCTCCAGACAGAAACATCATCGGGAAAGAAATCAAATTAGACAGAGGAGCTGATTGATTTTCGTTCTTCGCCCAACCGCCGATTAATAATCCTAAACCCACCATCATCATCGCCGAAATCACCGACATCAATGAGAACAGTAGCCAATCGCCGCGCATATTGAAATGGAACAGCAGCATGCCGACAACAATCATCATCGTCAAACTGAGCAGCGAAATAATCGTGTAGTGAATCGCCATAGAAATAATCAGCTGCCCCGAGGTGAATGGCGCTGCACGCAGCCGTCGGTAGGAGCCGCGCTGTTTTTCGGCTGGCATTTGATTGGCCAGACCAAAGATGCCCATACTCATCAAGCTAAACGCCAGCAGCCCGGTAAAGGTATAATCAAACGACTTCAGCTGCTCGTCGCCGACCGCTTTACCCGCAGCCTTGAGCGGTGCCTCTGGCTGGCCCAAATGCTTATTTATTTCATCAGCAATTTGGTTCATCACCGCCGTTAGGGCGCTACCGGTTTGCTCGGAGCCTTTGGCGTACAAGACATTGATAGTGCCAGTCGGCCGAGCCTGCTCGCCCTCGCCCTTAACCTCGCCAAAATCTCTCGGCAGCTCAATAATACCGTTCAATTCCGAACGCTTCATCTTCTCACGGGCCTCATCTATATCCTTGACATCTTTGATTTTAAGAATCGAGTCTTTGGCGTTTTCTTTAGCACCTTTGACAAAGTTTTTAGCAAATTCTGTCTGCGAATTATTGATAATCGCCACGTCAAAGCTGGTCGATTGATTATTAAAAATCGAACCGAACACCAACAAGAAGATGAGTGGAAACAGGAAGGTAAAGAACAGCGACATTTTATCACGGATGAAACGCTTTTGTTGGGCGCGCACTTGCCCGAATACACCAGTCCAATATTTTTTCATACTAATCCCGAATCGCCTTTCCTGTTAAATCAATAAATACGTCCTCCAAATTGGCCTGCTCGACAACTTGCTTTTTCTTGAAGCCGCGCGCCAGTAGTTGCTGGATCAGATTATGCGGCGTATCAATGGTGATGATTTTACCATTATCCATAATCGCCAAGCGGTCGCACAGCAATTCGGCCTCGTCCATATAATGCGTGGTCAGCACGATAGTGATACCTTCATCGCGAATCTCTTTGATCAAATCCCACAGATTACGGCGAGCCTGCGGATCCAGCCCAGTAGTTGGCTCATCGAGGAACAGCACCGTCGGATTATTGACCAGCGTCGACGCGATGGCAAAGCGTTGCTTTTGCCCGCCCGAGAGCTGCTCGACGTAGCTTTTGGCTTTGTCGGTCAATTGCACCTTGGCGAGCAGTGCGTCAGCGTCGACCGTTTGTCCGTACAAGCTGGCAAACATTTTCAGCTGTTCGCGTAAGGTCAGCTTGTCGTAAAACATTGTCGACTGCAGCTGAATGCCGATGATATTCTTGATATGTCTCGGCGCGCTGGCAACATCAATTCCGTCGATAGTCGCCGTACCGCCGTCAATCGGCCGGAGCGCCTCCAGCATCTCTAGCGTCGTCGTCTTACCAGCACCATTCGGACCAAGGATGCCGAAAATTTCGCCTTTCTGGACCTCAAACGACACACCATCGACGACATTCTTGCCATCGTAAGTCTTGACGAGTTGGTCAACTGTTATGATTGGTTCGGGTTGAGCCATATAAATTCCTTTCTACTCCCTAACAGAGAAACATCGCGCACGGTGATCGCTCGCTTTTGAGATTATTATAGCACAAGAAACCCTATTTCATCGGTGCGGTTTTGAATAACGTCCACGCTGCTAGCATAGAGTAATTAACAATCTGACCGTCAGAAATCATCTGCTCAAGTTTACTAATTTCTAACCAACTACTGGAAATAAACTCTGTTTCATCTGGCTGGTACGAATAATTATCTCGAAAAGCGCCGCGCGCACAGACAACGTACAGTTTGGCATTGATACGGCGATTGTCGGCATAAAACCAGCCAATTTGCTGAAAATCTTCCGCCGAAATATTAGACTCCTCCGCCAACTCGCGCTGGGCAGCTTGCTCGGGAGTCTCACCTTCTTCAATTTTACCGCCAGGAAATTGATACAATATATCATCAACCGGATACGAATATTCCCGCTGAATAAGCACTTTGCCGCCGTTTTGGCAAATGATAATCACACCGCCTTTACCCTGGTATACTTGCCGTAAATATAACGACCTTTTACCATCTGGCAACTCTACCTCGTCTTCCGCCAACATCATCCGCGGATGCGTAAAAACCACCCGCGACGACAAACGGCGCCATTTCTGCGGTTTGCTGTGTCTATTCATCTTTATGAAACTCTGTTAAATGATTTGGCTTGATATTTGAAAGGTATGTTTCACACCTTATCCATTGCTTAAACATAACGTTTGCCTCAATTACATTTTAACAGTCAAACAGCTTTCGCGATATAATTATTACATGAAGCACCAGCAGGCGGCGGTACCCAAATTTTTCTCAAAGAAACGCTGTATTATCTTCAGCGTAATTGCGCTGTTGCTCATCGCGTTAAGCGTAATCGCCGCTCAGCCGAAAATTGCCGATAAGCTGTCGTCTCTCGTTAATTCTGTACGCCTCGATAGGTCGCCTGGCGAATCGGCTTTTCCAGACATTGATACGGCAAATTTAAGCCCAACTCGCCAAAAAATTATCAGTTTAGCAAAGACTGAATTCAAGGCGCAATCTGCTGGCACCAAGTTCAGCCAGGGCGCCGAGGAGGCGTGGTGCGCTAACTTTGTGAGCTGGATCATGTATCAAGCGGGCGCGCCGCTGAAAAATCCGCATACTGGCGGCTGGCGTATCCCAGGGACGTTTACCTTGCGCGAATACTACGAGGCAAACGGCCGGTTCAAGCCTGCTAATTCCGGCTACCAACCGCTTCCCGGCGACGCGGCAATTTACCGCAATTCGCCAGTATTCGGCGACCACACTAACATTGTCTTGAAAAATGACAACGGCGTGCTAACTACTGTCGGCGGCAACGAGGCAAACCGCATCCGCGTGTTCGTCAATCATGACAAGCAGTATGACGGATTGCTGGGATACGGCGTACCAACAGATAACTAACTTTTCCAGTCAGCGCTGCGTTCTTAAACTAAAACGCAGCCAGCTTATCGTTTCCGCAAAAAGAATCCGCCCAGCGCGCAGGCCGCCACGATACTAACCACAGTTATTTTCCAAAACATCAGCGGATCATCAGCGCCAGGCACCGGCACATTCATGCCGAACAACCCAGCAATCATCGTTGGGATAGTCAGCGCCACGGTGATTACCGTCAGCAAGCGAATTGTCTCGTTCAGGCGGGTATCCATCACCGCCCGGTAGCTATCGCGCACGTTAGTGATAGTTCGTAGCAAACTCTTACAGCGGGCAATTACCTGCTCCAAATCGATCGACAAATCCTCGACATCCTCTTTATCATCCGCCCGCAGACGCAGGCCGCTGGTCGCCAGCAATTTCTCGACCGCCCAGTTCATCGGAATCAGCGCGTCCAAGTAATCATTCAGTTTGCGCTCGTATTCCGCCAGCGTGGCAATATCTTTGACTCGCAGCGTATGAATGTTATCGGTAGCCGCTCGCATCTGGCGGTTAATCGCTGCCACCCGCCGCTGATACTGCCTGGATATCGCATCAATCATGTCAACCAACAACTCAACCGGCCGGTCGGTGCGCGAACGCGCTTGGTCGATAAACGGCTGCCACAATCTGCCCAAGCTATCGCGCGACAATGTCACAGCATAGTCCTTATTCAAGCAAAACAAAATCGGCGTGGTAAAATCATTAAAATCATCGTCGGTATCTGGCAGCCGGGCGATTAGATATGTCCAATCGTCGTCAATCTCCAGGCGCGGCACTTCATGCGGATCGAGTGCATCGCTCAGCAAATCATTATCAAGCCCCAGCGCCAGCAGCTCGGCCAGCTCGTCCTCGCTCGGCCGCTCGCAGCGCACCCACGAACCCGCCTGCAGGCGTTCTAGCGGCTTGATCTGCTGATTTTTAGCACTTGAATGAAGATATTGCAGCATTCCCTTTTTATACTATAATTTACTGATATTTTCAATGATTTTGGCGTCCTGCGGGCAGAAAATCTGCTATAGTACTTTTTGGAATCCCCTATAGCAGTTTTATGAAAGTCCTATAGCAAATTGCGGGCTACCCGGCCTTTCTCAAAAGTACCGTGTTGGTTTTCTAAAAGTAAGCTGTTGGTTTTAAAAAAGCACCACGTTGGTTTTAGCAGCAGCCCAGCACCCCCAATACATCACAAATGTTATACTATATTTATGCCTGCCAAAAAATCACCAAGGAAGCCGCCAACGAAACCACCAACGAACAAAGCCGATGACAGTCCTAAATCGGCCAGCAATAAAGCGGCCAAACCCAAACATGCCCGCCGCACAGCGAAAGCAAAAACCAAACCCACCAAATGGCGAAACGCGCTGATAGCGATATTGTTATTGACGGCAATGGCAGCGGTTTTATCAGGACTGGTTTACGCATATTTTAACCAGCTGTCGCCGCGCCGCCCGACTGCTTTGTCTGACGAGCAATATTATTTCACCGATTCGCGCTACTCCGGCATTCGTTCTAAATTCGTAACGCGCCAGACTAACCGCGAGAAAGTTTCGATTGAATATCCGCTGACGAAAAACAATAAGATTAACAAGACCGTCGCGCAGGCAATTGACCGCGCTGACAGCGATTTCCGCTATGCCGCCACCAATATTCTGACATTCGACCAGCCGCTGACCGAGACAATCAGCTACCAAGTCACCCATAATAATTCAGTAGCTTTATCGATTATTGTCAATATCAAGCAAGATATGCACGGCGCGCATCCGGTGTCGCTGACGCATTTTTGGACGTTTGATAAAAAATCTGGCGAGGTGATTAGCTTGAGCGATTTGACCGAGCAATCAGAGAAAGCGGCTGAGGAAATCGTGGCAGCTGCCCGAAATAATCTCAAAGAAACCATCAAGCAGCGCCGGCAAGCAGAGCTGGATCTCAGTGAAACGATCACCCAGGAAACCTTGTCGAATTTCGTTATTACCGATGGCGGCAATAGTTTAGCTTGGCCAATCGGGCAGGCGTCACTGCTGCCATCAGCCTACGGCGAAATGACGATCAAAGTGCCGATCGCCGCCGTTGCCAAATATTTGCAAAATCCGACAGCTCGGAAACTGGCTAACATCCCCAAGCCGCCCGAGCCAAAACCAGTACCAAAGCCAGCGCCTGCCGCGCCGACAGCCGCGAATTCTGGAGGTAAAGTGATTGCCTTGACATTTGACGACGGGCCGGGACCGTACACCGCGCAGCTGCTGGATATTTTGGATCAGCATGGCGCTAAGGCCACCTTTTTCTTGATCGGCAGCAAAGTTTCCAGCCAAGCCAACGTCGTGCGCAGCATCCATGCGCGCGGCCACCAACTGGGCAATCATTCGTGGTCGCACCCAGAACTGCCTAAATTGCCGGTTGACCAAATTGCCAGCGAAATCGACCGTACCAATGACACCATCAAGCAAGCCACCGGCGTCACACCAACTGTTATACGCCCGCCTTATGGTGCGGTCAACGGCGTCGTCTTGGAGCAGCTTCGCCTGCGTGGTATGTCGTCAATCTTGTGGTCGGTCGACACCCGCGACTGGGCCGACCGTAATAGCGATATCGTCTGCTCGCGCGCCGTCGCTGGCGCTCGCCCCGGAGCCATCATCCTGATGCACGACATCCACCAAACGTCAGTCGGTGCCGTACCGTGCATCCTCAACGCACTGAAGCAGCAAGGTTATTCGTTTGTGACGATACAAGGATTGATCGGCAATATGGTAGCGGGAGTTGGGTATCCGTAGAATCGTAGCTAGATATTGCAGATGCTCGTTGCAGCGGCTATTCTGACTTATCTACTTCAAAAACCTTGTATTTCGAAGTTGCGCCGCGCACTAATTTTACCTTTGACGGCGCCACGCCAAAATGCTTCGCCAGTAATTTTACCGCCGCCAGATTCGCCCGCCCCTCAATCGCTGGTGCCTTAGTATAAATCGTCAGCGAACCATCATCGTTCTCTACGACTTCTTCGCGGTGGCGGGAGTTGGGTTTTAGGAGGATGGAGATTTTCATGCTATATAAAATATTTATGTACTATCATTATACGTTATTTTTAATATATATTTTGCTATAATAGTAAGTAGGTTATGCTTGCATAAACTATACTATAGTATTACAAATGGAGGGCATATGACAAAAGAAGTTTTAGAGAAAGTTAAGCAAAAAGCTTCAAAAGTGCTATCCGACAATCATATAATAGAGCCATTCGTTAACGTTTTTGATATAGCAGATGAAGCTGGTCTTTCAATTGAATATAGAAAAATGCCACAAGGCAATACTGATGTCTCGGGATTTTTCGATAGCAAAACAAGGACAATTTATGTAAATGTAGATAACTCCATAGCTCGTCGCACATATACAGTTGCACATGAGCTTGGGCACTATTTCCTAGAACATAAACCTGACGAGTATGGTTTATATCGACGAAATAATTCGTATAGCGGAACAAAAGAAGAAAAAGAAAAAGAGGCTGATTGTTTTGCGGCTAATCTTTTAATGCCCGAGGTTATGGTTAGAAAAGAACTAAAAGAATACCCGTTCCTAAAAAATTCTATCCAACTATTGGCCGATAGATTCGGAGTTTCCTCTAGCGCGATGACCTATAGACTAAAGAACCTAGGAATAATAAAATGACGGAAGAAGAAAAACCTGCTGTAGACCGTATAGACAACATAGAAAATATGCTTGAAGCTCTAGGTGCCGTCCCGGAACAAATTAAAGATGATTCTGAAATTGAGGCTTCTACTGAGGATAGAGTTAAGTCTAAAAGTGATTTAAGCTTAATTAAAATACAAGAATTACAAAGTATTATACATCTAAGAGAGAAGTGGAGTTTAATACTACTCATACTAGTTGGAACAGTAATCATAAGTGATATTGGAATTACCTACTTAACAGGTTTCGGGTTTCTAAAATTTACAGAAATATCCCTACCTCTATTTATTGGCAGCAATCTTGCTCAAATATTTACTTTGAGTACTATAGTTGTTAAGTTCTTATTTCGCACAAACACCAACTAAAACGATATCACCTCCAACTCTCGCGGTAAAATCTCCTGCACTTCTACTGAACCTGCCACCAAGCGGTAACCATGCAATTTTGACGGCAAATCACGCTCGACCGAGCGCCAATTGACTGGGTGATTTTTATCAAAATAATCCAGCAATTCTGCGTTCAAAAAATGGTCGCGCGGCAGATCCACCGAACCGTCCTGATTGACGACCAGCGCTATCGACAAGCCCGACGTCACGCCGTCCTCATTTTTGGCATACGCCGCTGTCACCAGATGGACCACTGGCTCAAACTTCAACACTGACTGATCGCTCGCCTCCACCTGCGCCTGACCGCGACGCGCTAGCTGCTGATTGATTTTTGTTGTCAATTCGTCAACACTTGGCTTACCGTCGCCCGCTCGGCAATAGTCGCAACCATCCGCCGCCTCGACATATTCCAGCAGCAAATCCATATCAACATCAGCATCCTTAACGCCATACTGCGACAGCTGCTCCACCATCTCATGCAGCGCACCCAGCGAACTATAATCATTAGCATTTCTGGCAGCATCACCAATGCGGATGATGGCGCGAGCGATGGTGATGGTTTTGTTTGGTTTGTTCATGTATTCTCCTGAAGCTATTTCACAGCTCTTTATCAACATATTTACACCCGCCAATCATCAGGCGTTGATTTAGCGTAATCACGCATACCAATTGTCTCAAAATGTTTCTTAGCACAAGCAATTTTATGCAACTCATCTTCGCGTTCACCGCCATTCTTCGTCTCGCGTACCATATATATTTTTTCTACACCATTGACTTCTTTGACAATTGCCCAGTCTGGGTTGTAGTCACCAACAGGTGTCGGTATAGTAAACTTCGACGGCAACTTGAGGAATAATTTGATATCTTCACGGCTGTCCAAATATTCAGCAAACTTTTGTTCGGTCGCCGAATCCAGTACTAATCTATCTGTCACCGTTTTTTGTTGATTTTTAACTTGATACAAGCGATCAATAAATCGTTCGACTTCTTCATCGCTATCTTTTTGGAAATTACGGAGTTCATAATTACGCTCGCCCATTTTTTCATACTCAACGCCGTCCACCACGACCTGCGCCAGCACCGACTTAATTGCGCTTTTCACCATTTGCACATAGTCATACGGGTTTTTCAAAAACTCATGCAGCCGACCACTACCGATCAAAATGTCAACAATTGTTCGTCGAGTGAGACCAGTGCTATCCTGTAATTCAGAGATGATATCCGGCAGCTCAAACGTTCCCGCCAGGTCACGGGTTGCTTCGCCAACCATACCATCATTATGAACACCGCCGCGCTTCAAAAGCACCCTATGTCTTTGCACTTCAATTCTCAATGGTTTAAGCTCAGGCTTGGCTTTAATGGCATTGATCGCCGCCATAATAATCTGACCGTTATCAAATACTACACGATACGTCGTTTTATGTGAAATTCGCTTCCATAATTCCTCAAGTAGCGGACTATACAAAACTTCTTTATTGGGACGAATCTTCTCTTTTTTACGTGCATCCTTAACAAATTTATCAATCTTACAGCCCTCAATAATATCGACCACCTCGGCATGATATTTTTGCAGATCACCAGGTAGATCAAGTGTAAAGCCAATATTATTCGGTGCGAAATTCGCGAGCACTCGACCCTCATCATCAATCATACTGCGACGCCGCAAACACTCCCAGACCTCATTTGATTTCTGATGTCCCAGTGTACTACTTGGATCATCGTGCAGCACTATTCGCGCAAATTCACTACGCCGCACAAAACCAATCTTAACACCAGCCTGCTTATATTCCTTTTGTAAATTATTAGCAAAATCACGATACGATTCATTAGCGACCACCATCAACTGATTGATCTGTTCGTCAAACACTCGTGTACCATCCTGTCGTACTGGCAAACGCAGACCCCGCCCAATCGTCTGTCGGCGATCATTTTCACTACCGCTCTCGCGCATCATACAAATTTGAAACACATTCGGGTTGTCCCAACCCTCTTTCAGTGCCGAGTGACTAAAAATAAACCGTACTGGATTTGCCTGGTCAAGCAGTTTTTCTTTACCTTTCATGATTAGGTCATAAGCCGACTCATCTTGTGTATTGCCCTTGCCTTCTTTACTATCGACGAAGCTCATTTTACCGCCCTTACGCATCTCAGCAAAGTATGCTTTCCGAACTTCACTTGGGTCTTCAGGCATAATATCTTCGTAAAAACGGCTCTTTTTTCGCTCCTCCTTGTATAGCTCATCAAACCAGCGTGCAAATTTTCCGTCAACCATATTCCCGTCATCATCATACTCTAAATAGCTCGCCACCTTATCAACAAAAAATAGACTCAGCACTTTAATGCCTTGGTCTCGCAGTAAATATTCTCGCTTAATATGCTCGGCGATGGTCACACGAATCATCTCGCGCATAACCTGATCTTCATTGCCGCCCCAATTTTCACCAAGCATCAGGACCCCTTGCGATCCAACCTCCACACTCGCTGGAACCGTCGAAATTTCATTGATGGTATAACCTTCATAAATACTATTGCCAGTACGAATATCCAGTTTGTCATGATGATTCACCCACAGCGGTTTTCGTCCGACATTACCGTTTTTGTCACGAACCAACACCTCGACATAAGCTTGGAGCTTCGGCGTATTGCGCACATCGATAAGCTTTATGTACGGCTTAGCATCACTACCCTCTTGCTGAGCATTCGCCACCACAATGCTTTTTACCAACTTCTCTCGGTGAGCATCAACTGGATCGAGCCGATACATCATGTTGTATTCGTGAGTATGCGTGGCGCTATAGCGCAATGTACACATTGGGTTCAAATCATTAATCGCACTCGTCGACAGTTCACCCTCCATCTTTTGTGGCTCGTCCATTATGACAATCGGATTGACAGCAGCCAGATATTCAATTGGCGCAATACCATTTAGCTTATCGCGCTCTTGATGAATCACTCGCGTGTTCTTATTGCCGCGAATTGCATCAATCGTCATAACCATAAACTGTGTCATAGTGCTGGTAGCATAACTCTGTACCACCTCTGGATTTTTACCATCATACACCGATGCTTCGTACGGGCTATACCCCATCTCACGCGTGAAGTGTTCACGCATGCCATCGAGACTACTTTTCACGCCCTCTTTGATGGCAATGCTCGGCACGATGATAATGAACTTTGAAAAACCATATAATTTTGCCATATCCAAAGCCGTACGCAGGTATACATAGGTTTTGCCAGTACCCGTTTCCATCTCCACGGAAAAGTTCATGCCGTCCAATTCTTCAACCGGAGCGATGCCGTTGTCGTTTTGAATTGACCGAACATTCTCCAAAATAGCATCATCATCAAGCAGCAAATTATTGCCAATTGCGCCAATCTCATTAAAAAGCCCGATCTGCTCGCCATACACTGATCTAGACCGTAAAACTGCATCAAATGCGTCGGCACTGTCAGGCTGTCCTTCAAAAACACTAGTGATAGCACTGATAGCTTGCAACTGGAACGATTGATTGGAATCGTATTTAATTTTCATCTTTCATACTCCTAAATTATGCTTGCTGCAAGCAAAATAGCCTTTCTACCTCTGTTAAATATTTTACTTGCATCATACCACTGCAAGTACACCCATCATTCATTCAACATCCTCAGTATTGGCCAGTTTATACTTGGTCGCTTTCACGCCGCCATTTTTAGGTCTAACCACCACAAGTAATCCCTGTTTAACCCACTTATTGAACATTCTGGACATTTTGTCTCGCTGCTCCACCTTTGTGATTTCTCGTGCTTTCTCATTCGCTATATACTTATTGACCTCCAGGTATGATCGAATTATCTCCCATTCACCAGGGCGATGCTCATTTAGTAGAACAACCTTAACAGAATCATCAAGCGTTGGATATGTAATATAGATTGGCGGATATAAGCCATTAAACTCCATCTCATTTCGCATAGCTCTAACACCCTCATTCTGATCAAGATTAGGAGGATTAGGAAACTCACGTAAGTGCTTTACTACCGAGTCATTACGATAACCCTCGGATCGAACATATCCAATATTACTAGTAGTAATATTATAAGGCAACAGCCCAGGACTCTCTACTTCCATTCTATCCTCAAATAATTTAATCTCGATATCACGCTTGATAAAATAATCCCTATGAATTACAGCATTGGTGATAGCCTCCTTGACAGCCCTTTCTGGCATTTCATATTTAGTTATAAATCCAGAATGCATTTCTATACCATTTTGCAATAAAGTCAAAACGTATTCGTGGGCTTTTTGAATAACTTCAATTATAGGTCCTTCTATAGTTTTTGGAATACCTACTAAATTTGGAACCTCTCTATAATTCGCTATCGTACCGGTATATTGCATAATTCGAATTGCACATTTCGTATCCATTAAATTGGTTGGATATTCAGCAAAAAGCAAGACAGCAGCACGTGTTGGCTTCAATACCCCATCCGTATCTTTTCTGGCAAGACCAGTTTTGAACAAAATGTCTTCAATCGATTTACCTGAAATTCCACGCTGATTTTTCCAATCATCAAAATATCTCGTCCGCAATAACTCAAAATCAACATCAATTAACTCTGAGTCCGCTCGAGTAAATCCCTTAGCGTAACTCATTTTGATAATCTCACTAGGTGTTAGTTTCTTATTACTTTTTTTCATCCGTATAAAAACATCATTGTTAATTGAGCATAGTGAATTAGTAGACTTCGGGACCCTTATGACAACAACTGTTTTACCATTGCCAGCTTTTAGTTCAGCCGCTACACTAACACCAATAAGCGGTGGAATTATCCTCTGCAGTTCTCTAAATATTTCATCATATTTATCAGCATCTTCTTCTATCCCATACACCCTATCAAGACCAGATTTTGTGGTTTTTTCAG
>CAUSWA010000012.1:0-26755 GCA_963535445.1 uncultured Candidatus Saccharibacteria bacterium
TTATTTTATGACATTTGCCACCGCTGGTACGACGCGTTTGTCGAATGGCGACGGGATAACTTCGTCAGCGGTTGGGTTCTCGACCAGCGCTGCTAGAGCTTCGGCGGCGGCTAGCTTGTGCTGGTCAGTGATTTTTTGGACGCCATAGTCGAGCGCGCCGCGGAAAATACCAGGGAAAGCCAAGGAATTATTAACTTGATTCGGGAAGTCGCTGCGGCCAGTCGCTACGACGGCTGCGCCAGCGCTAATCGCGGCATCGGGCATGATTTCGGGTACTGGATTGGCCAGGGCAAAAATAATCGGCTGGCTGGCCATTGCCGCGATCATCTCTGGCGCTAGCGAGTTAGCGGCCGATACGCCGATGAAAATGTCGGCGCCAGCTAATACTTCTGCTAGAGTACCGCTTTCTGAAGTATTCAAATATTGCTGCAAGGCAGTTTTTTCTGGCGACAGGTCAGTGCGGTCGCTACTCAGCGCGCCTTGGCGATCGAGCGCAATCAAGTTTTTGACGCCGTACAGATTGAGCAGCTTAATAATCGCTGTGCCAGCCGCGCCTGGTCCTGCCAGGACGACTTTGCAGTCGCGTAAGCTTTTGCCGACAACCTTGGCGGCGTTGATCAGCCCGGCTAACACTACTATTGCCGTACCGTGCTGGTCATCGTGAAACACTGGAATGTCTAATTCGGCTTTCAAACGCTCCTCGATCTCGAAGCATTTTGGCGAAGCGATATCCTCTAAATTGATCGCCCCAAAGCTCGGCGCTATCGCCTTGATCGCAGCGATGATTTCTTCTGGCTCATGGACGTCCAAGACAATTGGCACGGCATCGACATTAGCGAAATGTTTGAACAGCAGCGCCTTGCCCTCCATCACTGGCATGGCGGCTTTCGGCCCCAAATTGCCCAAGCCCAAAATCGCTGAGCCGTCAGAAATCACGCCGACCAAATTGTTCGTCCAGGTGTATTTCGGTAAATCCGCTGGGTTCTCGGCGATGGCCTGGCTAACGGCGCCGACGCCCGGGCTGTAATAGCTGCTGAGTTTATCGCGGTCGATTTCGCCGTTATCGCGCAGCGCGGTGGTGATTTTGCCTTTATATTTTTGGTGTAGTTCGAGTGCTAGTTTGTTGTAATCCATGAGTATATTATAGCGCGTTTTGGCATTTTGGGCGCGCATGTTGAACTAAATGGCAGTTTGTAGCATAATATATTTATGAGAAGAAATGGAGAGTTTTTAGGCACAATAAGAAACCGGTTGACAACATTTTTGGCAGTTGGAAGTTTAGCGTTAAGCCCGTTTGTCGGGTCATGCTCGGCTAAGCGTCAGACGCCGGATTCTACGCCAGCCGGGAGTACTGCCTCCGAGAGCGCTACTGCCGGGACACTAACTTATGAGGAGTTAGCCAAAAAAATTGGCGAGGGTGATTCAGTTTGGATCGCGCCAGTTGCTTACATACAGAGTACAGACGGTGAAAACAGCGGCAAGATTGTTGTACGCCCAGCTGCTGAAGTCAACGGCGACCCGACATGCCAGCAGCCAGGCGAATCGCGGCAGGTGGGCGACGAACAGGTAAGATACTACGCCGTTGAAGATGGCAAATTGGTGGAAGTAGACCCTCCGTCATCCAAGGCGGCCAGACGGTCGGATAGCGTCGATGAAAATACGGTTATCTGCGTGAAATTTGACGGGGCAGTCGACGGATTTCGGCCAGGAGCGGAGCTTCCGACGACTATGGTTATTGACGGCAAGCCCTACCGTGTCGTATATGTAGAGAGTTCAACAGAAAACTCGTCGACCCCGCGTCAAGCTCTTGACCCAACCGATGAATAGCTGCTTTGCTTGCATTTTAGTATAGTTTGTGGTATAATAAAAAGACATACCAATTTTAATTTCGAGGTAAAAATATAACGAGATGGGTATATTAAAATCTGACCAGCCTGTTGGCAGACATGCAGCGGCTAAGAGACATGAGGTTCCAAGTTGGCTGCCCGATAAAAAGTTCGGAAAGACGATAGTCGGCCTCTCTGCGCTTGCTGTAACGATGACTTGTTTTACTGTGCGTACATCTGTGAACCTTGCTACGCATGGAGAAAAAGATCCTACTCCTGTGACAGACAGGACTGATAATTTGCCTCAGCCAGCGGTGCCAGGCGACTCTATTGACACTAGCACTGACGCTGATCAGTCTTCTTCGGACAGAGTAGTGGTAGACGGAGCTTTCTACGAGAGCACTTGCCAAATATGGCGAGAATCGGGGCAAGCTGGTAAATTCGTATGTGCCAACCCGAATAGAACTTTCAATCCGGGGTTTCAGCCGGTAGGCGGTGCTAACCCTAATACTCAGTTTCACGTCAATAGCGATAGCGCTGACCAGTCAACCACGGCGTAGGGTTTTTTGAAATTGATAAAATATCAAGCGCAGCTGGCGGCTAGATGGACTCTGCCGCTAGCCATCTTTGCGTCTATTGCTCGCCGCTTGATATTGTGTTAGAATACTTGCATTGTACGAGAGTTAATATTCGGGCTTTGTTCGGTGTGGAGCCGCAGAGGTACAACTGCGTGGCCAGCCATAGCGGGCTTGAAAGATAGGAAAAATTATGAGTTTTGCATTAATCCAAAAAGTCAATGACGAGCAAAAGAAAGCGCAAGTTGTCGATGTTCGCAGCGGCGACACCGTACGCGTCTATCAGAAAATCAAAGAGGGCAACAAAGAGCGCATTCAGATGTTCGAGGGCGTGGTCATCCGCACCGACAACAAAGGCCAGCACACTAGCCGCATCACCGTTCGCAAAGTTGCTTCGGGCGTCGGCGTCGAGAAATCATTCTTGCTGCATAGCCCGCTGGTAGAAAAAGTCGAGATTGTGCGCCGGGCCAAGGTTCGCCGCAACTTCCTCAGCTTCTTGCGCAAACGCAGCGGCAAGTCGGCTCGCTTGACGGCCGTCAAGTTTGATCGCGAAGCTGTCAACGCTGTCCGCGACGAACATGCCGAAGAAGAAGCCGCTCGCTTGAAAGAAGAAAAAGCTAAAGAGGCTGCTGAGAAAAAGGCCGCCGAAGACGCTAAACAGGCCGAATTGGACGCCAAGGCCGCTGAAGTGGCCGCTCGCCACGCCGAAAATTAGCAGTAACCTGTATTCTAGCGCTAACGATAAATCCTGCTGATGAGCGGGATTTTGGTTTGTCTGCGAAATAACCGTAAAAAGGAAAGTGCCCGCCGAAGCGGCTCAAGCAGAACGTGTACGTTCCGCGAGCCGCCCCAGCGGGTGTCGGAGAGGAAACGGCCCACCGAGTAGGCCAGTGGCGAGACAGTATCTCTGTCTGCGGGCCGTTTCCTCGCGGGCTGGGGTCAGCGGCCGCCGTGGCGGCGGGTCGGCGGTTTCACGTTCTTGGTCGCCATAGAAATGGCGAACACGATGATAGCAAAAGCCATAAGTGTCGCGAGAAAGCTCTCCAAGAACGACAACGCGGGTATCACAATGAAAGCACTATGCAGCGCCCCCAACGACAGCATCGCAACCCAGGCCAAAAAAGCCCAGGCCGTAACCGGGATTCCGACCATAATGAATAAGACAAAAATTTTGCCTTTCATCTGCTAAACACTTCCTTTCCATGTTTGGGGTTTAGCTTACTAATATTATAACACAAACCCCGCTGCCTGTGCCTGCGATTGAGCCTATCGCTGCCATTTGTTATCATGAACTTATGATTCTGGGGATCGACGAGGTTGGGCGCGGGCCGTGGGCGGGGCCGCTGGTGGTTGGCGCGGTGATTTTGGGCGGCGCCGAGATTGACGGTTTGGATGATAGCAAAAAGCTGACTAAAAAGCGCCGCCAGGATTTGGATGCGTTAATCCGCCAGCAGGCGGCTGCCTGGGCCCTGGGCTGGGTGAGTGCCCGGGAACTAGACGATATTGGCATGAGCGAAGCGCTGCGGCTGGCGACGCGGCGAGCGGTTGAGCAGATTCAGGCGATTTGCCGCGACGAGAAACTGGGCTTTGACGAAATTATCATTGACGGAACGGTGAATTTCTTGCGCGGCACGGCGCTAGAGAAGTTCGTTGCGGCCATACCTAAGGCCGACGGTTTGATTCCGAGCGTGTCGGCGGCATCAATCATCGCCAAGGTGGCGCGCGACCAGTTCATGGCCGAGCAAGATGCGGTTTATCCGGGCTATGGCTTTAAGTCGAACGCTGGCTATGGCGTGGCCAAGCATCGGGCGGCGATTGAGCGCCTGGGTGTGACGCCGCTGCACCGGCTGAGTTTCGCGCCGCTGGCGAAGTATGCTGTGACGCCGCGAACAGTGCCTCGGAAAACAGGTGCTCAATCTGGCGAGCCGCCTGTCGGATATCCTCAGAAAATAATTCGGGGCCCACGTAAAGTTGCCCTGATTTTTTCTGGGGATACCGCTCCAGGCAGTTCTGTAAATCCTGATGATGATACCACTCAAAGCAAATCAATGACAACTCGACAAATTGGCGATAAAGGCGAGCAAGCGGCAGCAGATTGGCTGACAGCGGACGGTCATGAGATTGTGGCGCGGAATTGGCGGACGCGGTACTGCGAAATCGACATTGTCAGCGTGAAAGGCGAGATGTTGTATTTCACCGAGGTGAAGTATCGTAAGAACGATGATTTCGGCGATGGACTGGCGGCGATTACCGCCAAAAAGCAGCGGCAGATGCGTTTCGCGGCAGAGTTGTTTTTGGCGGGCAAGCCAGAATACAGCGGCATGGCGGCCAAGCTGCTAGCCGCCAGCGTGAGCGGCGACCCGCCAGCCGTCCAAGCGGTGGTAGAAGTAAATTAAACCAAAGAAAATAGCCCGCCGAACTGGCTCAAACCGGAATTGGGTTGTTATATTATCAACCCGGGAAACACTTAATATGGTTAAGTGTCTCAACCGGTGTTGAATTCCAATTCGGTGAGCTATTTTCAGCGGGCTTTCAGCCCTTCTTTGTCACCTCCTTAACCTCGGCGATCTTGGCTTGAAGAACATTGTCTGCCTTCTGGAGCTCGCGCTCCAGGAGGAGCTTTCTGAGGTCCTTGCTCGGCAAGGCCTCGACGGCCCGCCGAGCAATATCCCTGTACCGCTCGGTCTGCTCGGTTTCAAAAGCGAGCAGACCAGAAACTGTGATAATCCTATCCCTGCAGTAGACGAGCGTCCCGTGGAGACGCTCGTCCTTCTTGGCCGCCTTCGCGGCAACGTCGGCCGCACTCGCGCGGCCGACGACGTAGCCGCCGATCCCGGTCATGATGACCAGGACAACGACGGCGATAATGACGATGGTGACGGCGGCGATGTTCATGGTTCCTCCTTAGGATCCATGCTATCGCTCAAGGTAAAAGGGCACTTCTCGCCCCTTAGACTAACCTCGGGCGAAAAGCTATTATGAATATAGCACATTATCGCATAAATGTCAATAGTTTTAGCGAAAATTATGTCATAATAATTTTGCGGCCTCTGTAAAAGCCGCAAAATTGCTTATCTTAAAAACCGAAATTATTTTGCCAGCGCCGCTATGACTGCTGCTTTGTCGCGGTCGATTAGGTCTAGTTTGCCCTCTAAATCTAGTATTCCCATGTCGATGGCGCGGACGAGCGATTGGTCGCGGCGCAGCGGCGTGAAAAATTCGCGGTATTCGGCTAGCTGCTGGCGCGTCATCAGCAGCATGGCGGCGTAGCGCGGGAAGTAGTCGTGGCTTTTGTCGCTGGCGAAAGTTTGCTCGATCCAACTCCACTGGTCGCGCATCCAGCGCCAGGCGGCTTCGCGGCCGTAGCGATTACGCAGCAGGTCGACGAACCAGTGAACGGTGTCTTGGCTGCGGATGATGTCGGTGTTGGTGAGTAGCCCGATCAAGCGTGCCAGCTGCTCGGCGTCGCGTGTCGTGGCGACTCCTGCGGCGATGTCGCTGCGCAGGTCGGCTGATTGCGTGGCTTGGTAGGCTTCAAGCAGCTGACTGACTATATCTGCCGGTTGATCGCTGTAGCGGACGGCGGCACCGATGATTGATGGGCGCAGGTCGGCGCTGAGCTCGGCCAGAGGCGTGTTTTGGTAGAGCTGGCGCGCAGTACTGATTGCCGCTGCATCTTCGCTATATAGCATGCAATCGATGATGGCGGCGCGCAGTTTGCTGTCAGATTCTGGCTCGCCGGGGTGTTTGCTCCAACCTAGGCGTTCGAACTGCCGACGAGCTAGCTTGCCTGATAGGCGGCGCAGCAGCTTTTCGGCGGCTTCGTCTTGGTCAACGAATTTCTTGAGATCGCTGATGGCCAGCGAGATGATTTCCCAGACGGTCTGATCGCTTTCGTTTTGGAAGGCGGCTAGCGCTTCGACTAGCGTACTGCTAGCAATTAGACCGCCGCGGGCTAGTAGGATTTGCTCATTGAGGTACTGGGCTCGTTGTGCTGGCGTTAATATGCCATCGGTGATCGCCTGTAAAATGCGCGCCTGTAGGGCGTCGTCGTAGCAAGTGATAAAGTGCGAGGCGTTTTGGTGATTGAGCAGCAATAGTCCGTCTGGCGCGGGCGAGAGATGCTGTTCGCGCTCCTTTAGAATTTCGGGCAGGCGCTGGTCGTTGGCGTCGAGCGGAATCGGCCACAAACGATCAGACGGCTGGTGCGGCCCAGTGAAGAATTGTTCTTGGCGGAGCGTCAACTCGCCATTGTCGAGCGATGCGTAGACCACTGGGTAGCCTGGCTGTGAAATCCAGGTATTCATTAGCGCTCCGACATCTTTGCCGCTAGCTTGGCTTAGGCATTCCCAGAGGTCATCGCCAGTGGTGTTGCTATACTTGAAGCGGGTGAAATACTGCTTGAGGCCAGCGCGGAACGCTTCATCGCCGATCCATAGTTGCATCATTCGCAGCAGCCGGCCGCCTTTGGCGTAGACAATCGCTCCATCAAACAGTGCGCTAATTTCGGCTGGGCTCGATACGTCGGTTTGAACTGGCTGTACGCCGTCGATGCTATCGCGGCGCAGGGCAGCGACACCTTCATTGTTAGCAAACTCGTCCCATTGCCGCCAATCCGGATGCAGCGCGTCAGTTGCTAGGTATTCCATCAGTGTAGCGAAACTCTCGTTCAGCCACAGGTTATTCCACCACTTCATAGTCACTAGATTGCCGAACCATTGGTGGCTTAATTCGTGGGCGATAACTGTCGCAATATATTGGCGGGTTGAAACGCTAGCGGTTGCCGGATCGGCCAGCAGGGCGGTTTCGCGGTAGGTCACCAAACCCCAATTCTCCATAGCGCCGCTAGAAAAATCAGGTAGTGCTACATGGTCAGATTTCGGCAGCGGGTAAGGCACGCCAAAATACTCGTTGAAAAAGTCAATTGTTTGCGCTGCGTGCTGGAGCGCCCAGTTCAAGCTGTCGGCTGATTGCGCTGGCGTGGCGTAGACGTTAACCTCGACGCCGCTCTTGGTGGCAGTAGTCGCGCGCTGTAAATCGCCAGCGACAAAGGCCGCCAGGTAAGTGCTCATACGCGGTGTTTGCTCGAAGGTAGTCAGCATTCCCTCGCTGCTTTCCCGCTGCGAAGCGACCGGCATATTGCTGAGTACTACCGGCTCGTTTGATAATATCGAAATCGCAAATGTCGCTTTGGCCTCTGGTTCGTCGACGCATGGGAAGGCTTCGCGGGCATGGTGGCTTTCGAATTGGGTGGCGTATAACTCGCATTTCTGGCCTTGGTGTTGGTAATAGCAAGGATAAATACCGTGCATGGCGTCGGTTAATGTTAACGAGAATTTGATAGTAATTTGCACTGGACCGTTGTCGGTATTGTCAAATGTCAAAATGTCGTTGTCGGTTGATATCTTAATTGCTTGGCTGTTGACAGTAGCTTCTTCAATTTGCAAATCTTTGGCGTGCAAGCGAATTGGCTCGGCTGCTAGATGTTGGCCGCGGATAGTTGCCGTGCCGCGGATTAAGCGATTGCTCTTCGCTTGACGCAAATCCCATTGGATATCGTAGTGTTCTGGTTGAAATTGAGAAAATAATCTGTCCATACGTCCATTATAGCAGGGTGTATAATATGCTTATGCAGCGGCGTCGTAGAATGGTCCTGGTAGCGGTAATTTTGATAGGTACTCTCGGGTGGATTGTTGTTAAGGAGTGGCCGAATTTGCCGCTGATGCTGCCAGATTCGCAGCCTCAGCAGTCGGGGTCGAACTCTGGCTCTGGCGAAGTAGCGCGCGACGCTCTAGCGGCATTACCAACCAAGGGCCGCGCTCCCAAGACTGGCTACAAGCGCTCGCAGTTCGGTGACGGCTGGGCTAAGTCTGGCGGCTGCGATACGCGCAATGTTATCTTGCGGCGCGACTTAGTAAACGCTGTCCTGGGCGACGACAACTGCAAAGTACAAGCTGGCGCCCTTAGCGACCCGTACACCGGGCAGCGGATCGCTTTCAAGCGTGGTGCTAATTCTAGCGGCGCTGTGCAGATTGACCACGTAGTGGCGCTGAGCAACGCTTGGCAGACTGGCGCTCAGCAGTTGTCTAGCGAACAGCGAATCAGTCTGGCTAACGATCCGCTCGAGCTGCTAGCCGTCGACGGACCAGCCAACCAGCAGAAGGGCGATGGCGATGCGGCGACTTGGCTGCCGTCAAATAAACCGTTTCGCTGCCAATACATTGCCCGTCAAATTGCCGTCAAGAAAAAATACTCGCTGTGGGTGACACCGCCGGAGCGCACGGCTATGGAACGGATTTTGGCGAGTTGTCCGGAACAGCGCTTGCCGGCGTGATATAATCTAAGATATGACAAAGCAACACCAGTATTCTCTCTATGATATATTTACGGTACTTTTTGTAACGACACTATTGGTTAGTAATATTGTCAGCGTCAAAATTGTATCTGTTGGCTGGCTAACTTTTGATGCTGGCACGGTTTTGTTTCCGCTAGCGTATATCGTGGGTGATATAATCACTGAGGTTTATGGCTATCGCCGGACGCGCCGGCTGATTTATAATGGCGTGGCAGCCTTGGCTCTGATGACGTTGACTTTTTGGGTGGTGCAATTATTGCCGGCAGATAGTAGCTGGGCGGGCCAGGCGGCGTTCGAATCGACGTTGGGTGTGGTTTGGCGGTTGGCTATCGGTTCGGTAACGGCGCTGTTTGTTGGCGAGATCATGAATGCTTACGTAATGGGACGGATGAAGGTTGCTAGCCGCGGCCGCGGTTTGTGGCGGCGGATGGTTAGCAGCTCATTGGCGGGTAACGCGCTAGATACGGCGATCTTCTCGACAATTGCTTTTGCTGGGACTATGCCGATGACCAGCTTTTGGCAGCTTATCGTCACGGTGTTTTTGATCAAGATGGCAGTAGAGATTATGGTCTCGCCGCTGACGATGCGCTTGATTGACCGCGTGAAAAAGTATGAAAAATTGGATACGTTCGAGCAACCAGCGAAATACCTGGTGAATTAGTTGCTTGGCTTGTCTCGGCGGCGTTCGATTGTGGTGAAGCTCTGTTTTATAATGTGACGCCGATTGGTAAATTACCGCCGTAGTAGCGAGCCAGGAACGACTGCTTAAAATCAAAAAACGTGCCGTCTAGCAGCGAAGCGCGAATCTGGTCGACGGTGCGCACTACGAAGCGTTCATTATGAATGCTGGCGAGCGTAGCACCGAGAATCTCGTCGGCGCGAAACAGATGATTGATGTAAGCGCGCGTATGATGCTGACAAGTATAACAGTCGCACTCAGGGTCGATCGGCGCGAAGCCCTCACGAAAGCGAGCATTGCTGATGTTGATGCGGCCGTCAAGTGTATACAGAGCGCCGTTGCGGGCTTGGCGGGTCGGCGCGACGCAATCGAAAGTATCGATACCATATTCGACGCCGAGAAATAAATCGGCCGGCTGTGAACCTAAGCCTAATAGGTGGCGCGGCTTATCCTCGGGCAAAGTCTCGCAGACCCAGCGGACGACGTCAGCGATCTCACCAGGCTGGAAGACGCCGCCGATACCGTAGCCGTCGAAGTTGCGCTCGCCCAGGAAATTGGCCGATTGGCGGCGCAGCGTTTCGTCGCGGGCGCCCTGGACGACGCCGTAGAGTGCTTGCAGGTTTTCGCCGCGTGCTAGATGTTCGGCGTTTAGCTCATCGTGGCGAACCAAGCAGCGCTCCGCCCAAGCATGTGTTCGCTGCATTGCCTTTACAATCGTGCCGCGGGCCGCTAGCGGTGCAGTCAGCTCATCAAAGGCCATATGAATATCAGCGCCGATAGCGTGCTGTAGCTCCATTGACGATTCTGGCGTCATCATTATATATCTGCCATCCAGATGCGACCGAAATTGCGCGCCTTGGTCGGTAACTTTGGCTAGCTGATTAGCAGACTTGACCGCTTGCGCAGCGTTGCCTTTTTGGGTGTGGGCGACGGCGTCGATCCCTTTTTTGTAAGCAATTCCCAGACTGAAAATCTGAAAGCCGCCGCTATCAGTGAAAGTCGGCCCATCGTAATCCATAAATTTGCCTAGGCCACCAGCTTTATGAATGATTTCGGCGCCTGGCCGCTGCATCAAATGATAAGTATTGGCCAAAATTGATTGCCCGCCGCAGGCTTTGACTTGTTCGACGGTTAGCGCCTTGACGGTTGCTTTGGTGCCGCCAACGATGAAAGCTGGCGTTTGAATCGTGCCGTGCGGCGTTTGAATTGTACCAGCACGCGCTAAGGTGTCGGGGAGGCGATGGGTAATGCTGAAAACAAGGGGTTGATTCATAAGGTCTAGTATATCATCTACCTCATGGCAGCAAAGTGTAACTTTTGCCAAAAGCATGAAATATGTTGAAAAACATTGACGATGCTCAGTAAGTATAATATAATTATAATTAGCCTTTCAGATAAAGGCTGCCTGATGCATGCGGAGAGACTGCACGCGTCCGAGGTAGCGGTCTGTATAGGTTGCACCTCAATTATATCAGAGAGGTATGATTATGCTCATGCTCACTGTAGTGGCCAGCCTTTCGGCTATGGTCCTGTCTATCCTTCTCACCGCCTCCCTGTGGCGGCAGCGGAGAGTGGGGAGTGCCCACGCATCACTCCTAGGAGTGATGTTTACCGTGATATATCTGTACTCTGCGACCGTTCGCCATGACAGTGTCTACAAGGAGTATGAGGCTGCTGCATGGGCGGCGCTGGCTGCTTATGTGGTAGCGGTGGTACTTGCCGTCGCAGAATATAGGGTCAAAATCACAGCCTGGATCTCCAGGCTGTGGATTCGTAGGGCGCAGAGCCAGAAAGTCTCTGCTCTCGTCAAGATGGCGCAGCTGAGCCTGTCCAAACAAGCCTGGGGACCCCGTGAAGGGCATTCCCCAGAGAGCCCAGACACAGACGCATGAGGTGCGGGGCGGGATGTGCGATTTATTTCGCCGTCCCGCCCCCAACTCAACTCTTTGTGAAATATTTTTTGTATCGCACTGCTAGGCTTGACGATGCCAGCCCTCGCATGTTACATTAAATACGTACTCATCCGGCCGGCAGGTCGGTTGTTTTCGTATTGGAACTAAAAGAAAGGAATTATATGGAAGATTTGAATATCAAGCAGTTGACGCTAGCTGTGCGGGCGATTGCTGATGAAAAGGCGTTGCCCGAAGAAACTGTACTAAACGTAATCGAGCAGGCGATTGCTGCTGCCTGGCGCCGCGATAACGGCGAGCGCGAGCAAAATGTGCGCGCTGAACTTAATATCAATGACGGCACCGCCAAGGTGTTTGTCCAGCGCGAAGTCGTCGAGGATGTCGTCAATCCGGCCACTGAAATCAACTTGGCGGACGCTCGGGCAGAGAAGCCAGATGCTCAGTTAGGGGATACTGTCGAGGAAGCCCATGAAGTTAAGTCCTTTGGCCGGGTGGCCGCTCAGACTGCCAAGCAGGTCGTCATGCAGCGCCTGCGCGAAGCCGAGCGCGAAGTCGTTCTGGCAGAGTTCGAAGACAAAATCGGCACGGTCGTTACCGGTATGGTGCAGCGTGTCGAGCCGCGCGTGGTGCGTGTCGAGTTAGGCAAGGCCACTGGTATTATCCCGCAGAGTGAGCAGATTCAAGGCGAGTTTTACAAAATTGGCTCGCGGATCAAAGTATTAATCAAAGACATCGAACGCGAAGGCCGCGGCCCGCAGCTGATCCTCAGCCGCGGCAGCGAGGACTTTATCGAATATCTCTTTCGCCAAGAAGTGCCCGAGATGGAAACTGGCGCTGTCGAGATCAAAGGTATCGCTCGCGAAGCTGGCCGCCGCACCAAACTCGCGGTTGCTAGCACGGTGCCAGGCGTTGACCCGGTCGGAACGTTCGTTGGCGGACACGGCGCGCGCGTCAATGCGGTGATGAGCGAAATCGGCGAGCAAGAGAAAATCGATATCGTTACTTATGATGATAATATAGACACGTATATCCGCAATGCTCTTAGCCCGGCTGAGATTGTTAAAGTCGAGATTGATAAGGACAAAAAAACCGCCAATGTTTATGTTACTGAAGACCAGCAATCAATCGCTATCGGCCGCGGCGGGCAAAATGTGCGTTTGGCGAGCCGCCTGACTGGCTACGAATTGAACATCGAGACCACAGCGCCGAAATCAGCCGAGAAAAAACCGCGCAAGAACGTCGAGGAAGATTTGTTTAGCGCTATCGAAAATCAAGATTAGACCCCTCGGAGAATTTAGTGAATTAGCACTCTGCCTTGACGAGTGCTAATTTGTTATGTATAATTGGCTGTAATGGGCAATACGCTCAGAACGGAGAACTGATGATGCCAGAAGACTTTGCAGATTTTATTTCGCGATTGACCGATAACGCGCGCGCTAGCGTCCAGCATGCTGACGCGATTGCTCGCGGTAACGGTAGTAATTACATTGGAACAGAGCACTTGCTGCTCGGTGTTTTGGCGCAAGGGTCGAGCTCGGCGGCGCAAGTATTGACTGACGCTGGCGTAACCCTGCAACAAGCTGAAATGATCCTAGATATCAAACCGTCGCGAGTGGTTACTAGTACCGGCATGGTGGGCCTTAGCGAGACGGCCTTGTTGACATTGCGCATGGCATGGGAAGCAGCGCGCGATTACGGCCATGATTATCTCGGTACAGAGCATATATTGTACAGCGTCCTGCGACAAGGTAACGCCCGAGCGACAGCGCTGCTGCGCGAGATGGGCATCAACGTCGATATGATAATCAGCGAGCTCGAGAAGTCGTTTGAAGAGAATCGCGGCGAACATGGCGATATTGCTACCGAGCCGCGGCGCCGCGGCAACACGCGCGGCGGGGCGCTTAGCGCCTTTGGCGTGGATTTGACGGCACGAGCGGCCAACGGCGATCTTGATCCGATGATTGGCCGCGACAAAGAGCTGGAGCGAATGATTACTATCCTTAGCCGCCGCACCAAGAACAATCCAGTATTGATTGGCGACCCAGGCGTTGGCAAAACCGCTATCATCGAGGGGCTGGCGCAGCGTATCGTCCGTGAGGATGTGCCGGGCCATTTGCTGGATCGCCGCGTGGTTATGCTAGACATGGCGGCGATGATTGCTGGTACTAAATATCGCGGCGAATTTGAGGATCGCTTGAAAAAAGTCATCGCTGAAGTGAAAAAACAAGGTAACATCATTCTTTTTATTGATGAATTGCACTTGCTGGTTGGCGCTGGCGCCTCGGAAGGTTCGATGGATGCGGCTAATATCCTCAAGCCGGCGTTGGCGCGCGGCGAGCTGCATATGATTGGCGCGACAACTCTCGATGAATATCGCAAGCATATCGAGAAAGACACGGCGCTAGAACGGCGTTTCCAGACGATCGTCGTCAAAGAGCCAACTATGGCGCAGACAATCGCTATTTTGAAAGGTCTTAAAAATTATTACGAAAAGCATCATGGCGTCAAAATTACCGACGAAGTGATCGAATCGGCAGTGTACATGAGCGACCGCTACGTCAGCGACCGTTTCATGCCCGATAAAGCGATTGACGTGCTCGACGAGGCGGCTGCCCGAGTTCGTGTCAGGCGAGGCCACCGCCCGAGCCGCGAGCGTGAATACCTCAAAGAGCTCAAGCACCTCAATGAGCGCATGGAGGATGCTGTTTTGCACGAAGATTACCAGCGAGCTGCTATGTACAAACAGCGCATTAGCCAGATTAGTAAAAAACTCGAGACAGAAGTTGCTGCCCAAAAAGGCCGCCGCGCTATCCAACTGACCGATGACGATGTGGCGCATGCTATCGCTGTGATGACCAATATTCCAGTCGAAAAAGTCCAGACTAGTGAAGCGAAGTTGCTGCGCCAGCTCGAAAAGCATCTCGGCAAGTACGTCATTGGCCAGCGCGAGGCTATCGGTAAGGTAGCGCGGGCGATTCGCCGCAGCCGCAGCGGTGTGGCTAGCAGCCAGCGGCCGATTGGCAGTTTCGTCTTCATGGGACCGACTGGTGTCGGC
The DNA here is from genome assembly GCA_963535445.1 of uncultured Candidatus Saccharibacteria bacterium. Taxonomy (GTDB): domain Bacteria; phylum Patescibacteriota; class Saccharimonadia; order Saccharimonadales; family Saccharimonadaceae; genus Saccharimonas. The sequence continues at coordinate 14,401 of CAUSWA010000012.1, forward strand.
AAAACGCAATTAGCTAAAGTGCTGGCGCGAGAAGTTTTCGGCAGCGAAGAAGCGCTTATCAAAATCGACATGAGCGAGTTCGGCGAGAAGCATAATACGTCGCGGCTGCTCGGGGCGCCAGCTGGTTATGTTGGTTACGAGGACGGCGGTAAATTGACTGACAAAGTTCGCCGCCAGCCGTACAGCGTGGTGCTTTTTGACGAAATTGAAAAGGCGCATCCAGACGTATTCAACCTGCTGCTGCAGCTACTGGAAGATGGGACGATGACTGATGCTAAGGGGCGCGAAGTTAGCTTTCGTAATACGATTATCATCTTGACTAGCAATCTCGGCGCCGACAAGATGACCAAAGAGTCGGAACTTGGCTTTCACTCTAGCCGCGACAAAAGCAGCGAAATCGACGATTTGCACCGCCGCAATGCTAAATTTGCTCGCGACGCCCTCGACAAATTTATGCGCCCCGAGTTGATTAATCGCTTTGACGGGATTATCACTTTCCGAGCGTTGACTCGCGCCGAGGTCGGTAAGATCTTCGACCTGCTGATCGGCGAGCTGCGCCAGCGTTTGGTGCGCAAAGGCCTGGCCCTTACGATTAAACCTAGTGCCAAAAAATTCCTTATCGACAAGGGTTACAGCATCAAATACGGCGCCCGTCCGCTGCGCCGCGTCATCGAGGACGAGGTTGAGCATGCTATTGCTGAGCAAGTACTTGACGGCGCCTATGCTAAAGGTGATATCCTAGAAGTAGGGATCAAGAAAGGAGCGATAGCGATTGAACGGCGCAGCGAAACCGATAGCCAGGCGTAATATTGTCTCGAAAATCATCGCTTTGATGGCAGTGATAAGTATTGCTATTGGCGGTTTTTTCTACGGGCAGACAGCCTTTGATACTTATCGAGCATCGACTTTCACGCCGCCTGCAGCTGTTGCTGCGGTTGAAGATTCAATCAAGCTGACTCCGGCGGCACAGCGTACCTTCCGAGCAACTCAGCCAGCTATTGAGACTAGCGATCAGTTCAATGCTCATTGCAAAAGTACCGAACGCACCGCAGCAATTTTGGGCTGCTACTATGGCGATAAGATTTATCTTTTTGACGTCGAAAATGCCGAATTAGCTGGCGCCAAAGAAGTAACGGCAGCGCACGAATTGCTGCACGCCCAGTATACACGGCTGAATATCTTCGAGCGGCCGCGAGTCGACGCTATGATCAAAAAGGCTTATCAAAAGGTCAAAAACGAACCGGAAATTGCCAAAGCCATGGAATACTACCGCGAGGCCGAGCCAGGCGCCGAGCTAGATGAGCTACATTCGATTATCGGTACCACGATTGGCGAGCTCGACTCTGACCTTGAACAATATTATGCGCGTTATTTCACTGATCGAGCGTCAATTGTCGCTAAAAACCAAGCTTACACGGCAGTATTTACCCGAGTCAACGCCCGGGCTGAAGCGTTGCAATCTAAGCTGCAATCAGCCGCCAAGCAAATCAAACAAGATATCGAAGCTTATCAGTCCGATTTATCGCAAATTAACGCTGATATTAACAGTTTTAATGAACGGGCCAGGAGCGGTGAGTTTAGTTCGCAAGCTGATTTCGCGGTGGCGCGGTCGGCGCTGCAGCAGCGAATTAGCGCTATCAATGCTCGGCAGAGTTCGCTTAATTCGCGAATTAAAGCTTACAATGACGATGTGGCAACTCTCAAAAGCTTAGCCGTTAAGGCCGATCAGCTCAATCAAAGCATCAACGGCGTAGCTGCGCCAGCCGGAGTAAATAGTGGCCAAAGCGCGCAGTAATTTCGTCTGCCAAAATTGCGGCGCCAGCTATCCGAAATGGACGGGCAAGTGCGAGAATTGCGGCGAGTGGAACACACTAGTCGAACAGATAGTCGAAACCAAGGGCGCTTCGGCGGTAGCGCGCAGCCATTCGCGCGGTAAAATCCTAAAGCCGCAATCGATGCGTTCAATCGCTGCCGAGGATTCAGTGAAACGCCTGTCGACTGGTATTGCCGACCTCGACGCAGTGCTAGGCGGCGGGATTCTGCCGGCAGGCGTGATGTTGCTAGCTGGGCAGCCGGGTATCGGTAAATCGACGTTGTTAATGCAGGTAGCAGCGCATGTTGCTGAGCAATCATCGGTCCTATATGTCAGCGGCGAGGAAAGCGCTTCTCAGGTTAAGCTCCGCGCTACGCGCCTCGGTGCGACTTCTGGCGATGATCTGCAATTTGTCGCTAGCACTAGCGCCGACGACATCGCGGCGACAATTCGCAGCGGCCAATATAAATTAGTGATCATCGACAGTATTCAGACGCTTAGCCTCGAGGAAATCGCCAGCGCGCCAGGTACCGTTAGCCAGATTACTAACTCGAGCAATGTCATCATCCGGGCAGCAAAGGCCTCGGGCGCAGCGGTAATTTTGGTCGGTCACGTCACCAAGGAGGGCTCAATCGCCGGACCGAAAGTCCTCGAGCACCTAGTCGATGTGGTCTTGCAATTTGAAGGCGACCGTTATGGTGGCTTCAAAGTGGTGCGCGCCGCCAAAAATCGCTACGGCTCGACTAGCGAAGCGGCGATTTTCGAGATGAACGATAAGGGCTTGCGTGTCGTCGAAAACCCGTCTGCTGCGCTGCTAGCCGAGCGCCAAAACGCCGATGGTTCGGTGGTACTGGCGACGCTTGAAGGCAATCGCCCGATTCTCGTTGAGATCCAGGCTCTTGTCAATTCGACTAATTTCGGGTATCCTAAGAGAACAGCCAGCGGTTTCGATCTCAACCGCCTCAATCTGCTCATCGCGGTGCTAGAGAAGCGCACCAAATTGAATTTATCCGATAAAGATATTTATGTGAATGTGGTTGGCGGTTTGAAGCTCGCCGATCGGGCAGCAGATTTGGCGGTAGCGATGGCGATTGCTAGCGCCGCGGCTGGTCGCAAGCTTGACGACGGCTTGGTGGTGTTCGGCGAAGTAGGCTTAGGCGGCGAGATTCGCTCGGCACAAGGCGCCGATAAGCGCTTGAACGAGGCCAAAAAACTTGGCTTCACCCAAGCGATTGCACCAGCAACCTCTGGTAAAAAGAATTCATTTGTAAAAGGCGTTAAAGATTTACGCCAAGCTTTGATCGGCTATCTCAAGTAACCAATAGTCAATCAAGGCGAAAAGAAAGGAAAATATGCAAACCAAAGACTTAATATTATTGGCGGTAACGCTGCTTATTTTGGGTGAGGTGTCGTACTTATTAGCGCACTTGCCCAAAAACTCCATCAAATCAAAAGATCGGGCTATCTTGGTAGATACCTCGGTGCTGATGGACGGGCGAATTGTACCGGTAGCGCAAACTGGCTTCATCGGCGGTACGCTGGTGATTCCACGCTCGGTTATCGGCGAACTGCAGTTTCTAGCTGACCACGCCGATGCTGACAAACGTGCTCGCGCTCGCTATGGGCTTGATGTGGTCACCGAGTTGCAAGCTATGGAGCGCGTCAACGTCGAATTGCTGCAAGACGGCAGCCACGCTCGCGAAGGCGTTGACGACCGCCTGCTCAAGCTAGCTAAGCAGCACGGCGCAGTGATCATGACGCTAGATTATAATCTAAACAAGGTTGCCGCCGTCGAGGGTACCGAAGTGCTAAACCTTAACGAATTAGCGCAGAGTATCCGGATGGAGCATCTACCTGGCGAGAAAATCACGTTAGAGCTTATTCAGAAGGGGCAGGACGCGCATCAGGGCGTAGGCTACCTACCAGACGGCACAATGGTTGTCGTCGAGCAGGCGAGCGCTCAGATAGGCCAGACGCTAAATGTCGAAATTATCCGTAATTTGCAGACCGCAGCCGGCCGGATGATCTTTGCCAAGAAAATAGAGACTACTAACAAACCCCTCAAATCGACCGCCAAAGCTGCGGGCAAAACTCAAAAAACGGCAAAAATTGCAGCCGCACCAGCATCGAAAACTCCCGCAAAAAGCACTACTATTGCTAAGCAGCGTCCTGCCAGTCGCGCCCGCAGCCAGTCATCAGCTGGCAGCGCTAGCAATCGTGATTCGGCTAAAAAGGCAGGCGAGACCAAAACTCAAGCTAAACCAGCCAGCAAAAAAGCTAATTCACCGAAAACAAAACCGCAGCCGAAGCCAGCTGCTCCAGCGACCCGTCGCCAGGGTGCTCGCCGCCGCCCAGACCACGAGAGCGACTTGATCGACCTAGTCAATAGCCAAAGCCAATAAAATCGCCAGCGCGATATATAGATAGCACGCTGCTAGGAGCGTGCTATTTTGCTGGGTTTTGGCGGCAAACTACTGCGATACGAAGCGAATTTAATCGTCGTCATCGCTGCTATTGTTTGGACTGTAGCTGGCGCTACTAGTCGCCGTATAGTAGCCAGTGTCGGTGATCTTGGCGGTTAGCGTACCGCTGCTGGCTGCTGACAGGTTACCTTTATGAATATTCCAGATGCCGCTGCTATCGACTTGCTTGCTGGCGACAACGGTACTGCCAGATAATAATTCGATGTTTTGCAGTTTGTAACGGCCGCTAGTATAGACGATGGATACGCCGCCGCTAGTCACTGTTAGCGTAACGTTTGGCTTCGGATCGTCGCACTTGTGTGCATCGTCGTCTTTCTCGGCATCGTAGCTAGAGTCGTTAGGCGTGACTATCTCTTTTCTAGTGATTGGATCAGCCATTTTCATGACATCGATTTCAATCTTGGCAGCTTCGGGAGTACAGGATGTAGCTTTCTTTTTCGAGACGCGGTCGAAAGTCATCTTGGCATTAGTAGCAGCGCTGGCCTTGTTGTAATACGACGGATAAATCTCGCCCTTGATTGTCTGGATGCCGCTCGGCGCAGTATACCAGTCGCTTAATTTTAGTTTACCTTGGTCGGCATACATCTTGGAGATATCGGCCATCGTACGGTCGAAGAACATAGCTGGAATCAGTGAGTTGCCATTACGTAGCGGCGAGGTGTCGGAATTGCCTAGCCACACCGCCATCGATAGGTTCGGCGTGTAGCCGGCAGCCCAGATATCTTTAGCGCTAACCTTGCCGTTAATCTCGCTGTTGCTGGTACCAGTCTTGACGGCTGCCTTGACACCGGCGCGACCGAGGTTGACTAGGTAGTCGCGGCCCGCCAATCCAGCGCGCGCCTTGCCGTCGCCAAGGATGTCGCTAACGATGTAAGCTGCTTGCTGGTCGATGACTTGCTTACTAGATTCTTTGTATTGTTTGAGCGTTTGGCCGTTACTGTTGGCAACCTTCAGGATAGTCGTCTGCGGTTTATAGGTGCCCATTCGTCCTAGTGTCGCGAAAGCGTTAACGTGGTCAACCAAGCGCGTGCCGCAGCCGCCGATAGCGCTCGATAGGCCAGCTTGCGCGTCGGCGCCTTGCGTGCAGTATTGTAAATCGCCGGCGGAGCGTATCAGCGACCAGGTGCTGCCGCTGTTGTTCTTCTCGTTGATGGCCATAGCTTTGATGGCTGGAATATTGCGAGATCGAGCCAGGGCTTGGCGCAATGTGATATTGCCTTGGAATTTGTTGTCGGCGTTGTTCGGACTATAATTGCCCGGGAAAGTTGTCTTGGAATCGGCTAGAATCGAACCGCTGCCGTAATTGGCGTTATTGCCGCCTTGGTTGCTAAATAAGCGGGCGTAAACAAGCGGCTTGATCGACGAACCCGGTTGGATGAAAGCGGTGGCTGCATTATCCTGCCCGAAGCCAGCGTAATTAAAGTCGCGGCTGCCGACTAGGGCGATAAGCTGGCCAGTCTTAGTGTCTTCGATGGCTGCTGCGCCGTTTGAGAAGCCGGCAAATTGCGAACAGTTGCGATAACCGCAGTTGCCATCGGTAATCTCGCCGTTAAATAATTTGGCTATATTGGTTTCTAGGGTTGTTTGCGCGTCGAGGTCGAGTGTTGTCTTGACCGATAAACCGCCTTCGCCGACGATAGTCTTGCCGAGTTCCTCCTCTAGCTGTTTCTTGACCATTTGGACGAAGTGCGGCGCCTTGACGTTGGCGTATTGGTCGGCCAGCGGTTTGATGGTATCCATGATGTCGACTTTCTTGGCTGCCGCTGCCTCTTGTTTGGATATGTAATTCATCGAGACCATGTCGTCCAGTACTTTGTGCTGGCGTTCAACAAGCGCTTTGCGGCCATAGGTATTGTACGGGTTGTAAAGCGACGGATTGTTCGGGATAGCGGCTAGCAGCGAGCATTCTGGCAAAGTTAAATCTTTGGATGATTTGCCGAAATAGGTTTGCGCGGCCGATTCGACGCCGTTGCGCCGGCCGCCGTACGGCGATTCGTTGAGGTACAAGCCGAGGATTTGGTCTTTGCTGTACATTCGTTCGACCTCGATAGCTAGAATCATCTCTTTGATTTTGCGCGGAATACCCGACAAGCCCCGCTGCATAGCTTCGTCCTTAGTAAAGAACACTTTCTTTACTAGCTGCTGCGTTAGCGTCGAGCCGCCCTGCACGGCGTTGCCCTGCGAGTTGCTGATAAAGGCGCGAGCAATACCGCTAGCGCTGATGCCGCTGTGCTTATAAAAATCCTTGTCCTCGATGGCTATAGTGGCCTTGCCCATGCATGGTGAGATAGTTTTGGCGTCGACGACTAGCGTGTAGTCGCCAGTACCTTTATCCTCCCAGAGTAATTTGTCGTTACGGTCGTAGTATTTGGTGACTGTCGTTTTAACGCGCTGCGCCAATGTGTCGGGGTTGATTTTGTCGAGATCTTTACGGAAATAGGCGAATAGCGAAGCTATGCCGATGACGATTAGCAGCAAAGCGATACCGACAACTTTCAGCGCCATTATCGCGCCATCGCGGCTAAACCAGTATTTGGCTAGGCGTTTCGGATGCAAGCGGTATAGTAAGCGCTTGACCGGATGTTTCGGCAAAGTTGCCAGATATTCGGCTTTTTTGCGCGCTCGCGCATCTTTCTTGACTCGGCGTTTGTTGGCTAAATTAGCATAAGCGCTGACGCCGCCAGCTACTTTTCGTTTCTTGTTTCCCACTTTCACTCTTCCCATAAGCAATATTTCCACCATTATAGCACTGTTCGCATCACGACGGCTAGTGCTTTTGCTGATAATTTGCAAATATGTTACTATCTCACTATTAAATAAAGAAAGGTTTCAGATGACGCTAGCAGAAGAACTAACGTGGCGCGGACTCATCAACCAGACGACGTTCGCTGATATCAAAGATATAAACGAGCCGCGAACGTTCTATTTTGGCGTTGACCCTAGCGCGCCGAGTATGACTATCGGCAACTTGGCAGCGATGATGCTGTGCCGGCACTTTATCGATCACGGGCACAAGCCGCTGCTGCTAGTTGGCGGCGCTACCGGCATGATTGGCGACCCTGATGGCAAAAAGCAAGAGCGCGACCTGCGCAATGCCGAAACAGTGGCGCGCAATGTTGAAGGTATGGCGGCGCAATTCCGCCAAGTTTTCCGCGGTCAGGATTTTGAGATTGTTGATAATGCCGACTGGTTCTCGCAGATTAATTACATTGATTTCTTGCACAAAATCGGCAAACATATCAGCATGACGCAGCTGCTCGACCGCGAATTCGTGCAGCAGCGTATTGGCGAGGGCGGTGCCGGCATCAGTTACGGCGAGTTTAGCTATGCGTTGATTCAGGGATATGATTTCTTGCACTTATACCGCGAAAAAGGTGCCACTTTGCAGCTAGCTGGCGCCGACCAGTGGGGCAATAGCATCATTGGCGTGTCGCTGATTCGCAAGCTCGAGAGCAGTGAAGCACATGTTTTGACCGCGCCGCTAGTTATCAACAAGCAAACTGGCGTCAAATTCGGCAAGTCCGAGGGTGGCGCCATCTGGCTCGACCCCGAGATGACCAGTCCGTACAAATTCTACCAATTCTGGCTCAATTGCGATGATGACACCAGCGAGGATCTCATCAAAATCTACACACTGCTCGACCGCGAAACCGTTGAGGCGCTGATCGACAATCATCGAGCCAATCCAGGCGAGCGCGCCTTGCAAAAAACCTTAGCGCGCGAAGTTACTGATTTGGTGCACGGCCGCCAGCGCCGCGAGAGTGTCGAGCGGGTGACGGCGGCGCTGTTTGGCGGCGGCGATATTGCGGCGCTTAATGACGACGATTTGAACGCTTTGGCTAACGAAATCCCGACGGTTGATCTCGAGACGACGGTCGTGGCAGCGCTGGTCGCTGCTGGCTTGTGTGCTAGCAACGGCGAAGCGCGCCGGCTGATCCAGAATAACGCGATTAGCGTCAACGGTGCGAAGATTGCCGGCGATATGCCGCTAACCGAAACTAGCTTAATCAAAAAGGGCAAGAATGACTTCTTGCTGGTGAAATAATTGGAATAGGAGGAAATCATGAAAAAAATTATCGGTTTTGATCTGGACGACACGCTGGCGGTTAGTAAATCAGCGATTTCGCCGCGCATGGCGGGTTTGCTCGCTAAATTGCTGGAAAATTATCAAGTTTGCGTCATTTCCGGCGGCAAATTTGAGCAGTTTGAGAAGCAAGTGATCGACAAGATGAACGTTTCGCCGGAATTGCTGGCGCGCTTCCACATGATGCCGACGTGCGGCACGCGTTATTATACATTTAACGTCGATGCGAACGAGTGGCAAACGCATTATAAAGAGGATTTCACCGACGAGCAAAAGCAGAAAATCGCTCAGGTTCTGGAGGAATCGGCGCGCAAGTTTGATTTGTGGGAAGCAAATCCCGATGGTGAAATTATCGAGGATCGTCTGAGCCAAGTGACTTATTCAGCACTTGGCCAGCAGGCTTCGCCCGAGAAAAAATATGCTTGGGCGGAAGCCAACAAAGTAGTCCGCAAACAAATGCGCGACGACGTTGCCGCTAAATTGCCAGAGTTCGAAGTGCGCCTGGGCGGCACCACCAGCGTCGACATCACCAAAATCGGCGTCGATAAAGCCTACGGCATGAAAAAGTTGATGGAAGCCACCGGTGTAAGTAAAGAGGAAATTTTGTTCTTCGGCGACAAAATAGAAGAAGGCGGCAACGACTTCCCAGTCAAAAATCTCGGCATCGACTGCATCGCGGTGGAGCGCTGGCAGGATACCGCCTACGCGCTAGAGGGCATCATCGCCGTGACCGAATAGATTTTCGAACGAAATTCGAGCCAGCAAAACACCCGGCTAACTAACCGGGTGTTTTTAATAAATCAATCAAGGGAAAGTGATAAGCTAGGCGGGCCGCCCCGGCGCGAGAAATTGGGGAAAATCTCGCGCCGGGGCGGTGTCGTCAGTTGTTGCCCTCCTCTCTGGCGGAGCGCTCGTCACGAATGACGAGCCCGCCACAAATGGGGCGGATATCAACGCCGAAGCGGGGCTTACGCCCCTCGATGACATTGCGGCGGAGCTCGCCGGCGATCATGCCGGCGTAGGCTCCCAAGAATGTCAGGTCATGCTTGTCATCCTTGTCGAGGACGACAAGGATGACTCTGTTAAACTTCTCAAACCTAATCCGGGTAGGTTTGCCCGGATTCTTGAGCGCGCAGCCGAAGCCGCACAGGATGGTCTCGAGAACCTCGGTCTCGTTGAACCTCTTCATCGTTCCTCCTAGAACGACCTGTCTCGCGTCAGGGGTGGTCATCTGTGCCACCGTGCGAGATACTTGCTCGCGATTGAATCTCGAACACGCATCTCGCCCGGTGGGCCTCGCTTATCAAAAAACTCTTTTGGACAAGGATTCGCTCTACTTGTCAACAAAAGCTATTATGAATATAGCACATTATCGCATAAATGTCAACACTTTTTCGCAATTTCCCGTAAAATCTATAAAATTTCAAAGTAAAATAAATAACTTAACAAAAATCTCACCAAAGAAAATAGCCCGCCGAAATTGGCTCAAACCGGAATTGGGTATAATCTCAACCCGGGAAACACTTAATGATTAAGTATCTCAACCAGTATTGAACCAATTCGGCGAGCTATTTTCAGCGGGCTTTCAGCCCTTTATCATCGCGTCCCTCCAGGCCGCCCGGGCCCGGTGGGTCTGGACCTGAGCCCGGGTCTGAGCCCGGGCCGCCCGGGCCTGAGCCCGAGCGGCTCGGACCCTGGCCCACCGGGCCGCCCAGACCCGGTGGGTCTGGGCTGACGGCAAGAACAACGCACACGTCGTCGCGCAGACGACGATAGTGATGAGGGTACCAGAAACAATCGCGAAAGTAGCACTCATGATTTCCTCCTCAGAAATCATGCTCAAGGCAAAGGGCGACTTTCCGCCCTTTTGATTAACCTTGAGCGAAAAGCTAGTATTAATATAGCATAGAGTGGTGAAATTGTCAATACTTTTCGCAATTTTCCTGAAAACTAGTACAATAAACTTATGAATCTCGCAACTAACCTCGATCAGATCAAAGGTGTCGGCCCCAAAATCGCAGCCGAGCTGCGGCGGGCGGGGCTGCAGACATTGGGCGATATTTTGCTGTTTTTGCCGCGCAAACACGAGGATTTTACTAATGTGACACCGATTGCCGAGCTGCAGCCCGGCAAGGTAACAATTCGTGCCCACTGCCAGCAAATCAGCACTCGGCCAGTCCGCCGCGGACTGCGCTTGACCACGGCGGTGCTGGCTGACGATACCAGCAAGCTTAACGCGGTGTGGTTCAATCAGCCGTACCGAGTGCAGCAGCTAGGCAGCAGCGATGAGTGGTTTTATTTCAGCGGCACGTTTGAGTATAACTACGGCCGCTACCAGCTAACCAACCCGACAGCCGAGCTTGCCAAGGAGCTGCCAGTACAAGCTGATCGGCTGCTGCCAGTTTACCATGCGGTGCGCGGGCTAAAATCGCAAACAGTACGCAAAGTTATCGAGCAATTGCGCCCGCTAATGAGCGTCTTGCCCGAAACTCTGCCGCCGAGCGTTGTACAAAGCGAGCGGCTGCTTGACCGCGCGGCGGCGATTTCGGCGATGCATTTTCCGCGCAATGAAAGGGAAGTTGAACAGGCTCGCCAGCGCTTAGCCTTCGAAGAGCTATTCGAACTGGTTTTGGCTAGTCAGCTCAACAAAATTGACAACCAGAAGCTAGCTGGCTTCGCGATTCCGTTTGAAAAGTCTGTTGTGCAGGATTTTGTCAAGAAATTACCGTTCGCGCTAACCAACGCTCAGCGCCGCGCCGCCTGGGATATCTTGCAAGATTTCGAAAATGCTAGGCCGATGAATCGCTTATTACAAGGCGACGTTGGCAGCGGCAAGACAGTGGTGGCCGGATTGGCAGCGCGGCAGGCGGCGAGCGCTGGTTATCAGACGGCATTCATGGCGCCAACCGAGATTTTGGCGCGGCAGCACGCCCAGACGCTAGCGAAGCTTCTCGAGCCTTTCGGCGTGACGGTTGGTTTGCTAATCGGCAGCGTCAAGGGTAAAGCCCGCCAAACGCTCTACCAGCAAATTGCAAGCGGTGCGGTTGATGTCGTCGTCGGCACGCACGCGCTTATTCAGGATAAAGTAGAGTTTCACCGCCTGGGCTTTGTAATTATCGATGAGCAGCACCGCTTCGGTGTCGAGCAACGGCAGAAATTGCTGATGAAGGTTAAGACGGAGAAAGTTGGGTCGGGGGCGCTTGATACACTTTCTGAACCTATGACGATTGCCGCTGGCTCGTCTCGAGAGACCGGGCGCGCAGCCCCAGGCTCGCGAGCTAGACACGGAGGTGAGGAAAGTGTATCGAGCGCGCCGCTAGACACGAAAAAATTATCAGTAGCTGCCATGCCGCACCTCTTGGCGATGACGGCCACGCCGATCCCGCGCAGCTTGGCGCTGACTGTTTACGGCGAGCTAGACGTCAGTGTCCTCGACGAGTTGCCGCGCGGCCGACGGCCGATTCTTACCAAAATTATTTCGCCGCCCTCGCGCGAGGCCGCTTATACTGCTATCGACCAGCAAATTGTTCAGGGCCGCCAGGTTTACGTAGTTTGCAGCTTGATTGCCGATAGCGATTCTAGCGATCGCAAAAGTGTCGAAGCTGAATACAAGCGACTCAAAAATAGCATTTTTGGCCGCCGCCGCATCGCTATGCTGCATGGCAAGATGACTGCTAGCGAAAAAGATCAAATCATGCAAGCTTTTAAGGATCAAAAATACGATATCTTGGTTAGTACTACCGTCATCGAAGTTGGTGTCGACGTGCCAAACGCTACAATTATGATGATTGAGGACGCCGACCAATTTGGCTTAGCGCAATTGCATCAGCTACGCGGGCGGGTCGGCCGCGGCCAGCACCAAAGCTTCTGCTATTTGATGATGAGCACCAACAATAAGCCTAGCCGGCGCCTGCGCGAGATTGAACAATCCAACGACGGCTTTCATCTAGCAGAGGTCGATATGAGCTTGCGCGG